>SKKZ01000202.1 GCA_007123455.1 Coriobacteriia bacterium
CAGCGGAAAGGGCCTGGGCGATATCGGCGCACCGGGACTTGGCGTCAGCGAACGAACGCGAGGTGACGATGATGTTGGCCATACGGCCGTACGGCGGGAACCCGAGAGCCTCGCGATCGGCGTCCTCTGCCGTGTAGAAACAGGCAGGGTCGTGACGGGCGACAGCTGTCACTGCGGGGTGCTCAGGCCAGTACGTCTGTATGATGACGCGTCCGGCGCGCTCCCCTCTCCCGGCACGCCCGGCAACCTGCTCGAGCATCTGAAACGTCCGTTCACCAGCCCGGAGGTCCGGCAGGTGGAGTGTGGTGTCAGCACTGACGACGCCGACAAGCGTCACATCGGGGTAGTCGAGGCCCTTGGCGACCATCTGGGTGCCGACAAGCACTGCAGAATCGAGCATCTCGAACTCGGCGAGGCGCTGCTCGTGCCCGCCCTTGCGAGCGGTGGTGTCGGCATCCATCCGCACCACCGGAAGGTCCGGTACGAGCGCGGTGAGTTCGGCAGCCACCCGCTGGGTACCAGCACCAAAACGGCGCAGATAGGGGCTTTCGCACTCGGGACAGGCGGCGGGGACTGCCGAGCGGGCGCCGCAGTGATGGCACGCAAGCAACGAAACGGACTCGTGGAAGGTCAGCGAGGTAGAGCAGTGGTCACACCCGGGAACGTATCCGCACTCACGACACAGGAGAAACGAGGCGAACCCTCTGCGGTTCAGCAGCAGAACCGCTTTCTCACCGCGCTCCGCGACGCCCTTCAGGCCGTCGGCTAGCCGGAGTGAGAAGATCGATCGGTTCCCGTTCAGGAACTCCTGACCCATGTCCACGACATCGACAAGGGGAAGCGAGCCGCCGCCGACACGTTCGTCCATGACGACACGTAACGTCTCGCCCGTCCGACACGAGTAGAGCGTCTCCATCGCAGGAGTCGCACTTCCGAGCACGAGGACCGAACCACGATCCCGGGCGAGCCGTCTCGCAACTTCCCTGGTGTGATAGCGCGGCGCCGAGGACTGCTTGTATGACGTCTCATGCTCTTCGTCGATAACGATAAGGCCAAGATCGGGCATGGGCGCGAACACCGCCGAGCGCGCCCCGATCACGACACGAGCTTCTCCCGTCTCGACCCTGTCCCACTGGTCGAGTCGTTCACCAGCGGAGAGACGACTGTGCAGGACTGCGATGCGAGTACCGAACCGAGAACGGAACCGACCGACTGTCTGAGGAGTGAGTGAGATCTCGGGAACCAGCACGATCGCGGATCGGTCCTGCTCCAGGACCCTCTCGATCGCACGCAGATAGACCTCAGTCTTTCCGGAACCGGTCACCCCGTGCAAGAGCACGCAATCTCCGGGGCTTGCCTGCTCGATGGTCTTCAATGCCTCGGCCTGCCCAGGTGAGAGTCTGCTGTGTCGCGGAGCGGAGCGTGAACGCATGGCCGGATCGCGGAATCTTCTCCGTGTCGAGACGATGACCGCACCTGCCTGCTCGAGTCTGCGCACCACGGACGAGACCGTACCGAGCGTAGCGCGTAGTTCGGCCATGGTGACCGGCCCGGCGGCAAGGGCGTCAAGCAGGGCGCGCTGACGGTGGGCGGTTGGCGACGGCGAATAGGAATGGCCGGCCACCAGCTCCACGACCCGCTCTTCCGCCGGAACAACCGCAGGCTGTCTGAGCTGCCATCCCCCGTCACGCTTCACAACGTCCGGAACGCTGCCGGGCGGGAGAAGAAGACGTATCGCATCGGAGAGAGGTGAAACATACTCGTGGGCGATCCATGTGGCGAGCCTCGCGGCTATCTGGTCGAAGCGCGGGCCTGAGAGCACGGAGAGCAAGGGCTTGCGGTTCGGGACAGAGCTCGTCGCAGAGAGCCCGATGACATGCCCGACCGCACGTCGACGACCGAACTCGACCAGCACCGCACAGCCGACCTTCACGTCCGCCTCTAATTCAGAGGGCACATCGTAGTCGAACGCCGAGGAGAGTTCCCTGGCGGGTATGTCGAGCACCACATGGGCGACGCTCACAGTGCTCCCCTGCTCCGGTCCCGGATTGCTCTCGATAGCATACAGAAGGCCGCCGACACTTCCGCGCCGACGGCCTTCCGCGTCAGTAGTGGGAAGATCAGTCGTTGAGACCGGCTGCCTCGGCAAGAGCCGCCGCACGATCGGTGCGCTCCCAGGTGAAGTCCTTGTCTGCGCGGCCGAAGTGACCGTAGGCAGCGGTCTTACGGTAGATCGGGCGACGCAGATCGAGGTCGCGGATGATGGCGCCCGGTCGAAGGTCGAAGACCTGGTCCACAGCGGCCTCGATGGCGCTCGCCGGCACCTTCTCAGTCCCGAACGTCTCGACCAGGAGCGAAAGCGGATGCGCGACGCCGATCGCGTAGGCGAGCTGGATCTCGCATCGCTCGGCCAACCCCGCGGCGACGACGTTCTTGGCCACCCAGCGAGCGGCGTACGTAGCCGAGCGGTCTACTTTGGTGCAGTCCTTGCCCGAGAACGCGCCTCCACCATGACGGCCCATGCCTCCATACGTGTCGACTATGATCTTGCGACCGGTGAGTCCGGTATCGCCCATCGGGCCACCGATGACAAAACGACCGGTCGGATTCACGAAGACCTCAGCCTTCTCGTAAGGGATCCCCTCGACCTCGAAGACCGGCTTGATGACGTGCTCGATGAGATCGGGCTTCAGGAGTCCCTCGATGTCGACACCATCCGCATGCTGGGTCGAGATGAGGATCTTCTCCACCCCGACGGGCTTGTTGTCGACGTAGCGGACGGATACCTGCGTCTTGCCGTCAGGGCGAAGATACTCGAGTACGCCGGCCTTGCGGACGGCCGTAAGGCGCTCGGCGAGCCGGTGGGCCAGATAGATGGGAAGAGGCATGAGCTGAGAGGTCTCGGTGCACGCATAGCCGAACATCATGCCCTGGTCCCCGGCGCCTACAAGGTCGATAGGGTCACCGTTGAAGCCATGCTGGACTTCGAATGACTCGTCCACGCCCATGGCGATGTCGGCGCTCTGCTCGTGGATAGTGGTCACGACGCCACACGTCTCGTAGTCAAAACCGAACTTCGCACGCGTGTACCCGATGTCCTTGACGACATCCCGGACGACCGCGGGGATGTCGACGTACGCGTGGGTCCTGATCTCACCGGAGACCACCACGAGGCCGGTCGTGACGAGCGTCTCGCAGGCGACACGAACATACTCGGGATCGGCCTTGGTTCCACACGGGGACACGAAGCCGCACTCCGCAAGCTCAGTCTCCCGAGCAACGATGGCATCGAGAATCGCGTCCGAGATCTGGTCGCACATCTTGTCAGGATGACCCTCGGTCACCGACTCGGAGGTGAACAGGTACTCGCGCTCAGGCATACGTACTCCTAACGTCATCGCCGTTACCGGCACAACAAAAAAGACCCTTGCCTGTCCCGACAAGGGCCCCACTCGCACCGGTGCGCTGTGGCGCGGCACGGAATGCCCTCATCTTCCAGGCTTCTACACCTGCCGAGAAGTGGCACCGTGCGTTCGTTTCAACGTCGGTTGCCGGGGCTTCGCAGGGCTCGGTCCCTCCACCCTCTGCGGTCGTCTGGCGACCGCCTCTTGATGAGCACGGCAACGGTATCATGAACATCTTGACTTGGGAAGCAAGAACCCGATTCGGAATCTCGCAGTAGCCCTGTGGCAGCGAACAGGTACCATAGAGGTCCCGCAACCCCCGTCGGAACAAGGAGTGCCCCGTGTCCGATACCGTGCGCGTCCGATTTGCTCCAAGCCCGACAGGCCGCCTTCACATCGGAGGTGCGCGTACCGCGATCTACAACTGGGCGTTCGCCCGCCGCCATGGCGGTGCTCTGGTATTGCGCATCGACGACACGGATCCCGAACGTTCGACCGAGGAGAACACCCGGGCGATCCTGTCGTCGCTGAAGTGGCTCGGGATCGACTGGGACGAGGGTCCCGAAGTCGATGGCGGCTGCGGCCCCTACTTCCAGACCCAGCGGACCGCAACGTACACCGCGGCGCTCACACGTCTGCAGGAGGCCGGGGCGGTCTATCCATGCTTCTGCTCACCCGAGGCACTCGCCGTCAAGCGCGAGGCTGCCAGAACCGCTGGAGGATTCTCGGGATACGACCGTACGTGTTGTGACCTGGACGCCCCCACCATCGCCGCACGCACTGCAGCCGGCAAGTCGCATGCATGGAGACTCCGTGTTCCCGATGGTCGCGGTGACATCGTGTTCACTGACGCCGTACGTGGTGAAAGCGTCTTCCGCGCCGATGCCATGGATGACTTCGTAGTGGCGCGTAGCGACGGCAGCCCGACGTACAACTTCGCAACCGTCGTCGACGACGGCGAGATGGAGATCACCCACGTGATCCGGGGTGATGACCACCTCTCCAACACCCCCCGGCAGATACTCGTATTCGAGGCACTCGGGATGGCGGTACCCACCTTCGCGCATCTCTCCATGATCTGGGGACCTGATGGCAAGCGGCTCTCGAAGCGTCACGGGGCCGCCTCCGTCGAGGACTATCGCGATCTCGGCTACCTTCCCGAAGCACTCGTCAACTACCTCGCGCTTCTCGGATGGTCGCTTGATGACAAGACGACCATGATCGACCGGGACTCGCTTGTCGCGAACTTCTCACTGGAACGGGTCTCGCTTAACCCTGCAGTGTTCGATGCGGAGAAGCTCGACTGGATGAACGGCATGTATCTGCGGGAGTTGTCTCCCGGAGAGTTCGCCGACCGGATGGCACCCCATCTCGTCGATGCCGGACTTCTCTCCGCCGAGGAGGTCGCGGAGAAGCAGGCGTGGCTGCTCGAACTTGCACCCCTTCTTGCCGAGCGCGTCAAGCGCCTCGACGAGGTCGTGCCGATGGTAGCGTTCCTCTTCGCCGACAGCGTGACCATCGATGAGGACGCACGCGTCAAGGTCCTGGAGAAGGAGGGTGCCGCTGCGGCACTCGATGCCACGCATGAAGCGCTCGGTGCGCTCGCCGACTTCTCGCCCACCGCCATCGAGGCCGCGCTTCGTTCGGTCCCTGAGTCCACCGGGATCAAGGCCAAGATCGTCTTCCAGTCCGTGCGGGTCGCCGTGACCGGCTCGACTGTGAGCCTCCCGCTCTTCGAATCGCTTTCGCTCCTCGGCAAGGACCGCTCGCTCGAGCGGATACAAGCCGCTCGAAGCTCGCTTGGGGACTGAACCGGGAGATGTCGTGCAGGTTGACAGCCCCAGCGAACCCCCCGTATTATTGCTATCCGCGCCCTGGCAAGGTAGGTGCGTACTGGGGTGTGGTGTAACTGGCAACACGCCGGATTCTGGTTCCGGAGAGTCTAGGTTCGAGCCCTAGCACCCCAGCCAGTACGGCCCGTTGGTCTAGCGGTGAGGACGCCGCCCTCTCAAGGCGGAAATCACGGGTTCGAATCCCGTACGGGCTACCAGATGACAACGGAAGCCCCCCGCGACAGGTGGACGACACCTGCGAGGGGGGCTTCCTGCTGTCTCGTGTGCTATCCTCAGCCCCCATGAGCACCGACACATCATCCTCACCTGAGCACAGCGACTTTCTTCGTGAGATCGTCGCTGCAGACCTGCGCAGTGGCCGCCATCGCTCTGTGGTCACCCGCTTCCCCCCCGAGCCCAACGGCTACCTCCACATCGGACATGCGAAGTCGATCTGTCTTAACTTCGGCATCGCCGAGGAGTTCGGTGGCCGGTGCCACCTGAGATTCGACGACACCAACCCGATCAAGGAAGAGCAGGAGTACATCGACTCCATCGAGGCCGACGTCCACTGGCTCGGCTTCTACTGGAACGAACACCTCTACTTCGCCTCGGACTACTTCGAACAGCTCTACGAGTGGGCCGTGCACCTCATCAAGGCCGGGAAAGCCTACGTCGACGACCTCTCGGCCGACGAGATCCGTGAGCATCGCGGCACACTCACCGAGCCCGGTCAGGACAGCCCGTGGCGCGACCGGCCGGTTGAGGAGAACCTCGACCTGTTTCTGCGAATGCGCGCGGGGGAGTTTCCGAACGGCTCGCGCGTGCTGAGGGCGAAGATCGACATGGCCTCGCCCAATATCAACCTCCGCGATCCGGTCATGTACCGAATCCTGCACGCCGCGCACCCGCGCACCGGTGACGAGTGGTGCATCTACCCCTCTTACGATTTCGCGCATGGGCAGTCCGATGCCATCGAGGGCATCACGCACTCCATCTGTACCCTGGAATTCCAGGACCACCGGCCGCTTTATGACTGGTTCATCGAGAACTTGCCGGTTCCCTCGCGCCCGCGCCAGTACGAGTTCGCACGTCTCAACCTCACCCACACCGTGCTGTCGAAGCGAGTGCTTCTCCGGCTCGTGAACGAGGGCCACGTCCGCGGATGGGACGATCCACGGATGCCGACCCTTTCGGGCTTGCGTCGCCGGGGCTTCCCTGCCGAGGGGATCCGTGACTTCGCAGCGATGATCGGGGTGGCGCGAGCCGACAGCGTGGTCGAAGTCGAGATGCTCGAGCACGCGGTACGTGACGTGCTCAACCGTACTGCACTCCGTCGATTCGCGGTTCTCAACCCCCTAAAGGTCGTCATCGACAACTATCCCGAAGATGCTGTCGAGGAGATCGAGGCAACCAACAACCCGGAGGACCCTTCCGCCGGAAGCCGCCACGTTCCGTTCACGCGGGAACTGTGGATCGAGCACGAGGACTTCATGGAGGACCCACCGAAGAAGTTCTTCCGCCTCGCTCCCGGCCGCGAGGTGCGCCTCCGGTCAGCGTACTTCGTGACCTGCAACGAGGTCGTGAAGGATGCCGACGGCAACGTGATCGAGCTGAGGTGTACCTACGATCCGTCCACGCACGGCGGCAGCGCACCCGACGGCCGTCGCCCCAAGGCGACGCTTCACTGGCTCTCGACGGCCCATGCCGTGCCCGCTGAAGTAAGGCTCTACGATCATCTGTTCGGTAGCCCGTACCCCGGGACTGATGGCCGCGACCTGTTCGAGGACCTGAACCCCGACTCGGAAGACGTGCTTCGGAACTGCTTCGTCGAACCGTCGCTTGCCGAGCCCCCGGTCAACGAGACCGTGCAGTTCGAGCGACTCGGCTATTTCTGCGCCGACGCCGATTCGGTGCCCGGTACGCCCGTGTTCAACCGGACGCTCACCTTGAGGGATGCCTGGGCAAAGCTGCAGGCAAAAGGAGCACACGGCACGAGCTGAACCGGTCTGTCGCCCTCTTCTGACGCAACTGGCGCACTACCTGCTAGAATCAACATCGGAGTGGGCCGGATGGTCGCGCGAGCGGTTTCCGTTCGTGAGGAAAGTCCGGACTCCACAGGGCAGGGTGCCTGCTAACGGCAGGGCGGGGTAACCCGACGGAAAGTGCCACAGAAAAGAAGACTCCACTGCTTAGGCGGTGGAAAAGCTGAAACGGTGCGGTAAGAGCGCACCAGCGTCGTGGCAACATGGCGGCTTGGCAAACCCCACCCGGAGCAAGGGCAAATAGGAGCGATCAAGGTCGGCCCGACCGGCGCTCGGGTTAGCCCGCGTGAGGCCGCGAGCGATCGCGGTCCCAGATAGATGATCATCCACGACAGAATCCGGCTTACAGGCCCACTCCGCCCTCATCTGCTCAACGCAGATGCACTGCTCAGCGTAGGGACATCTTTGACTGCGCCGGAGCTACGCCGACCTCCACTGGAACGAACCGCAACTCGACGGGTCGCTCTCCCCCTTCTTGGGGCAGGTGTTGAGGTAGACGCAGTCCTCACAGGTCAACGTCGTGATGTCGGAGGCACCTGCTTCGTAGGCTTTCGGTGGATCCCCGGAAGCGGGAGGCTCTTCATCGGCGGTCCGAGCAGAGTCCGCAGGCTCATCGACAGTGGGCACGATCTCCTCGAGATCCGCCAGGACTCCCGCTACGTCTTCGGGAGGCGCGTGCTCCTCACCTGCCGGCTCTTCCGGCACGTCGACGATCTCTGCGACATTGGGCTCCGGTGGAGCGGAGACCGGAGTGGAGTCCCAGGGCCAGCTCTGCACGGCAGGCTCCGGCTCGGGTTCGGACTTGCCGGTGGACACCTCGGACTCCACGGGCTGCTCGTCGGAGGTCGCCTGCCCGACCGCTTCGGGCTCATCGATCTCGAGAGCGACCTCCTCGAGAGCGTCTGCTTCCTCCGGCGCCTCCGGCTCTTCGGCAACCTCTTCGGGAAGCTCGACAGCCTCCTCAGGAGCCTCGGCAACCTCTTCGGGAGCCTCCGGTTCCTCCGGAGTTTCGGTCTCAAGGGACTGGACGACATCCGCGTCGGCGATGATGGCGTCCGCGATAGCATCTTCGATCTCGTACTCGACCGGCTCGTCCGGGGTATCTGCCGGTGGCTCCCCGGACGGGGACGCAGGTGCCTGCGCGACGATGAGGACCGGAGTCGCCATGTTGAGATCGACGATGAGGACCTCGGCTGCGTCAAGCTCGCCTTCGCCCGACACGCGCTCGACTTCGGCCAGGGCGTCTGATCGCGCTTCGAACACCGTCTCGGAGATCAACGCGACAACGTCTCCATCACGGCGAAGCAGCAAGAAACTCATCGCGTGCACCTCGCATGGTCCTCGTAGTGTGCGGCGGCTCACCTTGTACCTATGCTAGAGCCCCTACTCGCAAGCGGCAACCATACTGCCCGTTATCAGAGAACTTCGACAGGGAGTAGCCTCGACTCGGTGACCGGCGTCACAGAACATCGCCACGGAGCACTTTGAGTCTACGAATGTTCTCGGCATCCTTCACGGGAACCTCGCCCGGCATCTCGGTCACAACCGACACGCCATCGAGCTCGGGGCGGCCCAGCATCGCTTTGAAGGCGTCAGAGCCCAGCTTCCCCTCACCGATCCAGGCGTGACGGTCGCGGTGGGAACCGAGTTCGAACATGCAGTCGTTAGCGTGAACGAGACGCACGGTATCAGGACCGCACTCCTCTTCTATCTCGCTGAGCAGGTGCGACCATCCGGAATCATCACGGAGGTCGATGCCGGCTGCATGTGCGTGACAGGTGTCGAGACATACACCGAGGAGCGGCCGTATCGGTTCGCAGCGTGCCAGGACCGCTCCGATCGCAGCTACCGAGCGTCCGTACGTCGTTCCGGCTCCAGCCGTGTTCTCCAGGAGGAGCCTTGTCGACGAGGAGTCATCGCCGCCCGCACGTGCGAACGCACGTCGGATTCCTGAGGCGATTCGATCTGCTGCCGCGTCGGACTCGCCCGAGGGATGTGTGCCGAGATGTGTGGCAACACCGTCGGCAGCGAGTAGCCTTGCCCGTGTGATCTCGTCAGCGAGCGCATCGACCGAGCGATGCCACATCGCGTCGTCCACCGAAGCGAGGTTGATGAGGTAGGCCGTGTGCGTGTACGCGGTGCGGATGCCGGCCTCCGCGCGCTCGGCGGCGAAACGGCGTCCCGCATCCGGATCCGTTGGAGGGCCCTCCCATCGCCTCGGGCTTTTGGCAAACACCTGGATAGACTCGCATCCGACGGACTCGCCGTACGAGACCGCGGTGGAAAGTCCCTTCGCAACCGAAACGTGGGCTCCGATGAACACAGGTCTCCTTTCGACAGACACTCGCCCGATTCTAGCCCACGTCGCATCGACGCATGATGCGCTAGTACACTGAAGGGCGTGATGAGCACATCCCTTCCTACACCCTGGCATGGCCCGGCCGTCCTCCACGTCGACATGGACGCATTCTTCGCCGCTGTCGAACAACTCGATCATCCCGAATGGCGCGGTAAGCCGGTCATCGTCGGCGGCGACCCGTCCCGTCGCGGTGTGGTGTCGGCAGCCTCCTACGAGGCCCGCCGGTTTGGCGTTCGCTCGGCTATGCCCTCCGCTCGCGCCGCGTCACTCTGCCCCGAAGCCATATGGGCGCGACCCCGGGGGGATCGGTATCGGGAGATCTCGATAGCGGTGCGCTCGATCTTCACGACGTTCACGCCACACGTGCAGCCTACCTCGATCGATGAAGCGTACCTGGATGTGACCCCGGGGACGCATTCAGGTCGGAATCCGATAGAGATCGCGCGGAAGATACAAGACGCCGTCGACGATATCGGCGTCTCGTGCTCGATCGGGGTAGCTGCCAACAAGACTGTCGCGAAGATCGCGTCCGACCGTGACAAACCGCGCGGCCTGACCGTGGTGGTGCCCGGTGCGGAAGCGGTCTTTCTCGCCCCGCTTCCGGTCGGGCTGATGCCCGGGATAGGCTCGGTGACCCGGGTACGCCTGGAGCGCCTCGGCGTGTGCACGATCGGCGACCTCGCCATGCTCGATGATGCGAGCTCGCGTGAGGTGCTGGGGTCCTGGGGCGCCGAACTCGTGGCACGTGCCCGCGGCATCGATCCCCGTCCCGTCCGCGAGAACGCGCCGGCGAAGTCAGTTTCCAACGAGCGGACCTTCGCCGAGGACGCCCACACGCCCGAAGAGGTCCGCTCGGCGATCTCGGCTCTGGTGGCCAAGGTCGCATCGAGACTGCGTGCTAAAGGCCTGTGCGGCAGGACCGTCACACTCAAAGTGCGGTACGGTGATTTCTCCACGCGAACGGTCAGAAGGACACTTCCCTCGGCAACGGATGCTCGTGAAGCGATATTGGAGACCGCCCTCGATCTGCTGGACAGTGTCTGGTCCCCAGGCGTCGGGATACGGCTGCTCGGAGTCGGGATGAGCGGCTTCGAGGAGCGTGCCGTGCAGTTGGATCTGCTTGCCGGCCGTGCGTCGGAGGCGACCGAACGGCCGCAACGCGATCGCCTGGCGGCCAGTATAGATGCGGTTCGCAAACGTTTCGGTGAAAAGGCTGTGCTTCTCGGACCCTACAAGAGACAAGATACAGGCACGCCCGTGGAACGTCTTGACGAACGAGAGGGAGACGATCTGACATGACAGCGGCTCGCTGGAAGAACGTTTCTTGCATCCCCCTTCTGCTCCTGTGCTTCGCGATCTTCGCTCCGGGATGCGCCAGTCGCGAGGCGGACGTTGAGGCGCCTCCGTCTATAGAGCCTCCTGTCGTGGTCGATCAGCCGGGCATCTACGAGGCCCCCCGCGGTCGCGTGCGCGTGGTGGGCATCTTCGACCGAATCGATTATGAGGGCGGTTCATGGGCGGTCGTCGGCGTGGCACCCACCCAGGCGGCCGAGAGCCACGTCGTCGCCGTCTTGGTCGATCCAGAGCAGCTTCGCATCGATCTGCCGGCACTCCGGGGGCGGTACGTGGAGATTATCGGCATGCTGCGCGAGGACGCTCCCGCCGGGACGCCCGGTCCCGAAGTCGAACCGCAGTCGATCATCGTGATCGTAGAAGACGACCCGGCGGACCCTATACCCTGACACCATCAGGCAGCAGGACCCTCCGCCTGCTCCCACGATTCTTCCTCGGCAGCTCCCGCACCGCCGAGTGAGGGCCCCATCGGCCCGCTCGGCACGCCCCTGCGCAGCCGCACCGGCGTGCCCGAGGACGTGCGTACCGTGTAAGGAGCAACCGACTCGGCCACGATGGCAAGTCCGCGTTCGTGGTTGTTCTGCAGCGTACCTTCCACGAGGTAGCAGCGGTGTTTGACGATCGTCTCCCCCGCCCGTTCGAGGGCCTCCTCGAAGACCACGACGTCGAGAAGCCCGGTCGGGTCCTCGAGCGTGAGGAAGCAGGTACGTCTCCCCGAGCGGGTGCGCGGCGTCTGGGCGCGCTCCCGCACGCCGCACACGCGGACCTTCGTCCGGTCGGGCAGCGCGGGCAGGTCGCGTGCGAAAGTCACGCCGCGCGAGCGCAGATCGGCATCGGCGAGTTCGAGCGGGTGGCAGGTGAGCGAGAGTCCGCACAACTCGAGCTCCGCCGAGAGCCTCCGGCCCGGCGACCAGCCGCTTATGTGCGAAGGGTCCTCGACCGGGCGCACCGGGCCCGGCGCGAGCAGGAGCACGTCGTCGCCGGCCACGCCCTCCCGCGCGATCGTCGCCTTGAGCTCGGGCAGGAGCGCGAGCAGCTCGTCGCGGGTCGCCGGACGGCCGGCCTCGCTCAGACCGAGGCCGTCGAGCGCACCGATACGGATGAGGCTCTCGGCTGCGTGGGCTTCGGCACACGTGCGGCGCAGGAAGTCGGCGAGGTCGCGGAAGGGCCGCAC
>SKKZ01000239.1 GCA_007123455.1 Coriobacteriia bacterium
CGACAAGCACGAGCGGCGCCTCCTGGCCGCCGACAAGATCGTCGACGATCCTCGTGAGTCGTCCCTGGTCGATCGGCTTCTCGAGGTAGTTCGCCGCACCGAGCCGCAGGCTGCGCCCCTCGTCGCAGACGATCGAGAGCACTACCACCGGGATCTCCCTGGTGCGCGGGTCGTCCTTGAGCTGATGGAGAAGCGCGAACCCGTCGTCATCGTCGAGCATGACGTCGAGCGTGATCGCCCGCGGATTGAAACGGAGCGCCTTGCTGTGAGCCTCCGCGGCGTCGCACGCGTACTCGACCTCGTAGCCGCGCTTGCGCAGGTACGTGCCGATGAGATCGCACGTGCTCGCTTCGCGATCGACGACGAGCACGAGCCCGCCGACCGACTCGAGTGGCCCTTCGAGCCGCGGCGTGCGCACGAGCTCGCACGAGGCGACCGGCAGCGAGAACCAGAACCTCGAGCCCTTCGCCGCCTCGCTGTCGCAGCCGACCTCTCCGCCGAGGAGCTCGACGATGCTCTTGCAGATCGAGAGTCCCAGGCCGGTACCACCGATGTCGCGGGTGAGCGAGGAATCGACCCGGTAGAACTTGGTGAACAGGCGCTCCTGGTCTTCTGACGCGATGCCGATACCGGTGTCGGTCACCGACACCACGACCTCCTCGCCGACTTGTCGCGCGTCGATCGTCACCGAGCCCCCGTCCGGCGAGTACTTGATCGCATTGCTCACGAGGTTCATGAGTACCTGGCCGATGCGGTCCCGGTCTCCCGCCGCGCGCGGCAGCGGTTCCTCGGCACGCCAGCTCAGCTCGATATCGGAGGTCGCGGCCACCGCGCGGAACGTGTCGTGTACTCCCTGGATGATCTCGGTCATCTCGAGCGGCTCCACGCGCAGGTGGACTCGCCCTGACTCGATGCGCGAAATGTCGAGGATGTCGTTGATGAGCGACACGAGCCGGTCGGAGTTCTCCTGAACGATGCCGAGGAACTCCCGTTGTATCTCGTTGATCTCGCCGGCATCACCGTCGACGATGAGGTCAACGTACCCCTTGATCGAGGTGAGCGGCGTTCGCAGCTCGTGCGAGACCATCGACACGAACTCGTTCTTCATCATCGCCGCTTCGCGCTCGGCCGTGATGTCGCGCACGCTCAAGACGTGCCCTGCCGGCTGCCCGTCGGCGCTGGCGATGCGGTTGAGGCGGGCCATGAGGACCCTGTGTTCGGGCTCCGAGAGCACGAACTCCTCGGCTACCCCGCTCTCCGGCGGCTCGTCGAGTCCGAGCAGCTCCTGGACATCGACCACGGTGTCGATCAGGTCCTCTACGGCGTGCCCGAGCAGGGAAGCCGCAGCCGGATTCACGAGCTCGACTCGGCCTTCGTAATCGAGGACGATCAGCCCGTCTGCAGTAGCCGCAAGAATCGCTTCGAACCGCTTGCACTCCTGCTGGCTGTGATCCTTCATGCTATGCGGTCTGTCGTAGTCGTCTTCAGGCACGCTCAACCCCCGATACGGCAGAAACCGATATCTACCGGGTTGTTCGACGGCGAACCGCGTGCCCCTGCCTGGTTACGGGAGGAAGCACGGGTGCGCCAGGCCCTAGGCCGCCTCGCGTAGTGGCTCGCGCGTCAGCACGGTGACCGTCCGCGGCGCCGGCGGCTTCGTGATGAGACTCAGCCCCGCGGCCAGCACGCAGAGCACCGCGGCGACCGCATAGGCCGTCGCGTACGACCCGGTGGTGTCCACGATCGAGCCTGCGCTCATCGAGCCGAAGACGCCTCCCACACCCCATGCGGTGAACACGAGCCCGTAGTTCACGCCGAGGTGCTTCGTGCCGAAGAAGCCGGCTGTCGTCGAGGGAAAGAGCGAGAGGTTGGCGCCGTAACAGAACCCGACGAACGACGCGGCGACCGCGAGTGTGACGGGCGCGTCGGCCCGCGGGAGCAGGAGCATGAGTACGGCCTGGAAGGCAAAGACGCCGAACATCGTCTTGAGCCCGCCGATGCGGTCCGAGACGATGCCGGCAACGATGCGCCCGGCGGCGTTGCCGATGGCGAGCACCGCCACAAGCACGAAGCCCAGCTCCACGCCGGCGAGCTGCTCGGCGGCGATCTTCGCCATGTGACCGATGATCATGAGTCCCGCGAATGCCGAGCACGCGTACATCAGCCAGAGCAGCACGAATTGGCGGGTGCGCACCATCTCTCGCCAGTCGTAGTGGTGTGCCTCGGTGGATGAGGGCGACTCCGATGCCCCTGCGACAGCCGCGATCTTGACCGGTGCGGCGGGATTGTAGCCGGGGGGCGGGTCCGCCAGCAGCTGTGCAAGACCGACGGTGATGACGAGGAACGACCCGCCGAGCACGAAGAATGTCGTGCTTACGCCTGCTCCACCGAGCAGAATAGAGGTCAGCGGTGCGATGTAGACGCTCGCAAGCCCGAAGCCGCTCACAACGAGTCCGGTGATGAGCCCTTTGCGCTCGGGCGGGAACCATTTGACGGCGGCGGGTGTCGCGGCCGCGTACCCGAGACCGATGCCGGCACCGGCGAGAACACCGAACCCGAGCACCACCAGTGGCAGCTGATCCGGGCCTGCAAAGCCCACGACGATGAGCCCTGCACCGGTGAGAGCCCCGCCAAGGGTGGCGATGACGCGCGGGCCGAACCGGTCCTGGGCGCGTCCCGCAAATACCATCGTCAGCGCAAACACGCCCACGGCCACCGCATACGGCAGGCTGGCCGCACCGGCACTCCATCCCCATTCGGCGGTAAGGGTCTTGGCGATGACGCTCCAGGAGTAGAGCACTCCGAGCGCGAGGTTGATGCCGAGTCCGGCGAGCGTGACAATCCAGCCACGCCTGGCGGCACTCTGATCCATAACGGTCGTCCCTCCCGTTTCTGGGTCACAGTCCGTGTGAAGCAAGCCTTGATCTTCGCGGCCGCTTGGCACATCAAGGAGACAGTATGCCACAAGATATCGGGTCGGCGGCGAGCATCAGCTTCCTCCGGAAACGTGCGAAGCCGGGCGCACCAGCCCGGCTTCGCAACAGAGAGGGCATGAGGAAACGCTACTTCTTGCCGACGCTCACCTTGGTGGTCTTGGGCTTGGCGGCCTCGAGCGCCTTGGGAACGTGCACCTCGAGGATGCCGTCGTTGTACTCGGCATTTATCGAGCCGGGGTCCACGCCCTCGGGCAGGACCATCGAGCGCTCGAACGAGCCGTAGCTCGACTCACGGATGAGCCAGCCCTCGCCCTCGCGCTCCTCCTCGGCCTTCCGCTCGCCCTTGATGGTGAGCACGCCGTCCGTGACCTCGATCTCGACCTCATCGGGATCGATCCCGGGCAGCTCGGCATGGACGACAATGTCGTCGCCCTTGCTCTTCACGTCGATCTTGGGCATCCACGCCACGGCCGCAGCGGACTCGCCGCCACGTCTCTCGGCGCTCCCCATGCGCGTGAAGATGCGGTCCATATCCCGCTGCATGCGCAGCATCTCTCCGAACGGGTCCCAACGCATGATCGCCATGGTGACATCACCTCCGTTGTCTTCGGCGCGGCACCGACATGGCGGGCGGCGTCGCGCAGCTAACCAAACGACTATCTGAATCGGACACGACGCTACTTGTGGGCTGCATCCATCTCGGCGAGCATCGTCCGCAGGACTGGCAGGATCGCAGGCACGCTTGTGCGGACGGCCAACACCACCACGTCCTCATTGAGACCGAAGTAGTTGTGCACGATCTTGTCTCGCATCCCCGCAATCCGCTTCCACGGGATGTGCGAGTGCCGCGCAATCCATTCCTCGGGAACGTGCTTCGACGCTTCGCCGAGAATCATCAGGTTGTACAGCACGCCTCCGCGAACAGGACGCTCTGGATCCAGCAGATCATCGTCGGACACCCCATCGGCAAACAGGATGATCCGCTCGCAAGCCTCAACCATGTCCTGCACGTGAGACCCGACGTCACGTTCCCCAGACACGGACTCGCTCCTTGTCCACGTACGGCTGAACCCGCGGACGCAGGGATGCAAACGAGCCCGCATCGGCCTTGCGCCCGAGAATCTGAGTCAGGTACTCCTCAGAACCGAACACCGTCTCGAGCGTAGGCTCGGCGACCTCGACGATGAGATCGATATCGCTCTCTGCCGTCTGCTCGCCACGGGCGAAGGACCCGAACACGTCGATGCGCGTCACACCGTAGCGCTCCTCGAGCTCGTCCGCGTGCGCCCTGATGCGAGCGACGACCTCGCCGAGGTCTCGCGCGGGCGTGACCTCGGTCGCATCCGGCGCCTGGGCTGTCGCCGCCCCATAGCCCGCGGGCGTCTCCGCTGCCAGCAGCGGCTCACCGGCCACGCCCAGCACCTCGGCAACCCGCGTGAGCCGTGCAAGCGACACGCAGCCGTACCGCTCGCGCTCCCAGCGAGCAATCTGCTGTTGGTGCACGCCGAGCTTCACGGCCAGCTCGCGCTGCGTGAGGCCTTGTGCCACACGAGCGGCGACCAGGGCCTCCCCGATGTCCCGAAGCTGAGTCATGCCTCGATTCTACAACTATTCTGTTGTCAATACAACTATTTCGATGTCAGCTCAGTACCCGGTTGCGAAACCTACTCGACCTCGATCTCGCCGCCCTCGCCAACGTCGACTGTGACCGTCGAGCCCTCGCCCACCGTCCCTTCGATGAGCGCCTTGGCCACGCGGTCGACCACCTCACGCTGGATGACGCGCTTGAGCGGCCGGGCACCGAAGACCGGGTCGAAGCCGTCGAGCGCAATGCGCTCCACTGCCGCAGGCTCGACCTCGAGCGTGACCGAGCGCTCGGCGAGCCGCTCGCGCACCTTGGCGAGCTGGATGTCGACGATCTTCGCGATGTCCTCCATCGAAAGCGAGTGGAAGAGCACGATGTCGTCGATGCGGTTCAGGAACTCGGGCCGGAACGTCTGCCGGAGCGCCTCTTCGACCGCGGTCTTCATCGTCGCCTCGTCGGTGCCGGCCCTCGCGAACTCCTGGATGAACTGGGAGCCCACGTTACTCGTCATGATGATGATGGTGTTCTTGAAGCCCACGACGCGGCCCTGACCGTCGGTGAGCCGCCCGTCGTCGAGCACCTGCAGCAAGACGTTGAAGACATCCGGATGGGCCTTCTCGATCTCGTCGAAGAGCAGCACGCTGTAGGGCCTGCGACGCACCGCCTCGGTGAGCTGCCCGCCCTCCTCATAGCCGACGTAGCCCGGAGGCGCGCCGATGAGCCGCTGGACGCTGAACTTCTCCATGTACTCGCTCATGTCGATGCGCACCATCGAGCGCTCGTCGTCGAAGAGGAACTCGGCGAGTGCGCGGGCGAGCTCGGTCTTGCCCACGCCGGTCGGGCCCATGAAGATGAACGAGCCGATCGGCCGATCGGGGTCGGAGAGCCCGGCGCGCGAGCGCCTGATTGCCGCCGATACCGCGGCCACCGCCTCGTCTTGGCCCACGACGCGGTCGTGCAGCATCTCCTCGAGGTGGACGAGCTTGGCCATCTCGCCCTCCATGAGCTTGCTCACCGGGACCCCGGTCCATGCGGCCACTACCTGGGCGATCTCCTCCTCGGTGACCTCCTCCTTGAGCATCGCGGCGCCCGCCTGCAGCTCGCGCAAGCGCTCGTCGGCTTCGACCAGCGCGCGCTCGAGTTCGGGGATGCGACCGTAGCGGATCTCGGCAGCACGCTGCAGGTCGCCCTCGCGCTCGGCGCGTTCGGAGTCATACTTCGCTTCGTCGAGCTCCGCCTTGAAGCGCTGCACGTCGGTGATGATGCTCTTCTCGCTGTCCCACCGGGCCCTGAGCCCGGAGAGCTGCTCGGAGAGCTCCGCCATCTCGGCGCGCAGGGCCTCGAGGCGCTCGGCGCTGGCGGCATCGGTCTCCTTCTGTAGTGCCGCCTCCTCGATCTGCAGCTGGCGCAGCTGCCTGTCGAGCGCGTCGATCTCCGTGGGCGACGAATCGAGCTCGATGCGCAGCCGGGAGGCGGCCTCGTCCACGAGGTCGATCGCTTTGTCCGGCAGGAAGCGGTCGGTGATGTAGCGGTCGGAAAGTGTGGCCGCAGCGACGATGGCGCTGTCTGCGATGCGTACGCCGTGGTGGACCTCGTACTTCTCCTTGAGCCCGCGCAGGATGGCGATCGTGTCTTCCAGCGTCGGCTCGCCGACGAACACCGGCTGGAAACGCCGCTCGAGTGCGGCGTCCTTCTCGATGTGCTTGCGGTACTCGTCGAGCGTGGTCGCACCGATAGCGTGCAGCTCGCCGCGGGACAGTGCGGGCTTGAGCATGTTGCTTGCATCCATGGCGCCCTCGGCGGCACCCGCGCCCACGAGCGTGTGCAGCTCGTCGATGAAGAGCACGAGCCTGCCCTCGGCCTGTTCGATCTCGCGCAACACGGCCTTCAGGCGGTCCTCGAACTCGCCGCGGTACTTCGAGCCCGCCACCATCGCACCGAGGTCGAGTGAGACGACATCCTTGTCACGAAGGCTGCTCGGCACGTCGCCGTCGACGATGCGCTGGGCAAGCCCCTCGACGATAGCCGTCTTCCCGGTGCCCGGCTCGCCGATAAGCACGGGGTTGTTCTTCGTGCGCCGCGAGAGCACCTGGATGACGCGGCGGATCTCCTCGGTCCGGCCGATGACCGGGTCGAGCTTGCCGTCGCGCGCGGCGTTGGTGAGATTGCGGCTGAACCGCTCGAGCGCCTGGAACTGAGCCTCGGGGTTCTGGTCGGTCACCCGTGCACCCGCTCGCAACTCCTCGAGCGCCTCGAGGACGCGCGGCTGCGTGACACCGGCATCCTGAAGCAGCTTGCCAGCCTCACCGGAGTCCCCGGCGAGTGCGATGAGCAGGTGCTCCGTCGAGACGTAGGCGTCCTTGAGCTTCTCGGCGTGCTTGAACGCGTCCGAGAGCACGCTGGAAAGTCGCGGCCCCACGCCCGCCTGTCCGATACCCGCACCCGAGACCTTTGGCGCATGCTCGATTGCAGCGCTGACCTGCGACTCAAGCGCGTCAGCATCGGCGCCCACCTTCTGCACGATCGGGCGAACGATGCCCTCGGCTGCGTCGAGCAGCGTCTTGAGCAGATGCTCAGGCTCTATGACCTGGGAGGACGCATCATCGGCTACGCCCTGCGCGGCCTGCAGTGCCTCCTGCGCCTTCACTGTCAGCTTGTCGAGTCTCATCGCTCTCAACCTCCGCGGCGCTCCCGCGCCGTCACATACTGCGACGCCTCCCGGGCGTCACCTCTTCACCCGTCAAGTGGGGCCGCTTCCGCTCGCATCGTCCCGCTTCAGGCGTGACCACACCCATGCCGCGAGCATTCAAAGCGGTCCCCCGGGGATCTCGCCCCGGCGCACCCCCTCGAGCCAGCGTGTGAGTGCCCGCATCCTATCCGCCTCCGAAAACCTGTATGAGCGCCGGCAGGACGCGTGCAAGCCCGAACGCGACCAGTACCACCACCGCGGCCACGATCCACCACACGCGCGTCCGTGCGGGATGCGCCATCACGGCCTCCTTGCCAGGGTGCCGCGCCTGACCATCACGATGCCCGTCGCGCACTCGGCACGGACTGCCTCTCCGGCGCGCGCCCGCAACTCCTCTGCCTGATGACGGAGCCGCTGCGTCTCATCGCGCAAGCGCACGACTTCACGCTCGAGTTCGAGGATCCGCTCGACACCGGACAGATTGATTCCTTCCACCTGCGTCAACTGCTGGATAAGTCTCAACTGCTCGATGTCGGCCTCGGAGTACAACCGCGTGTTGCCTGTCGAGCGCTTGGGCGAGATGAGCCGGCGGCGCTCGTAGATCCGCAGAGTCTGCGGGTGCATGCCCGCGAGCTCAGCGGCGACACTTATCATGTAGAGCGGCCGCTGTTTGTCGGTCCTCGGTCGCCTTGTGGCCACTCCTGCCTCCTTCCCGATCAACGGCTCCCGCATCGTGCGGCGGAACCCGATACTCTACGTGTACCTCACGTGATGTGCGCCCGGGGATCATCCGAGCGCGATGAGGCGAATCTCTTGAGAAGCTCTTTCTGTTCCGTGTTGAGCGCGTCCGGCACGACCACCTTCATCTTGACCTTCAGGTCACCGGTGCCCTTGCCCTTCAGCCGCGGTGCGCCTTTGCCGGTGATGCGCTGCACCGTGCCGTCCTGTGTCCCCGGTGCGATCTTGAGCTTGACCTTGCCCCCGCCCGGCACGGGGATCTTCACCTCGGTGCCGAGTGCGGCCTCGGTCATGGTGATCGGCAGCTCCATGAGGACGTCAGCGCCGTCCCGCGTGAAGTACGGATGCTTGCGGATGTGTGTCACCACGTAGAGGTCTCCTGCAGGTCCACCGCCCTGACCCGGCTCCCCTTTGCCCTTGAAGCGCAGCTTCCCGCCGTCGGTCACGCCGGGCGGCACGTTCACCGTCACCGGCTTGACGCGCACGACCGTGCCCTTTCCCTTGCAGGTGGTGCACGGATTCTCGATGACCGTTCCCGAACCCCTGCATCGCGGACACGTCCGCGAAATGCCGAAGAGCCCCTGGCCCTGGCTCACGTGGCCCGAGCCGCCGCACGTCGGACACGTCATCGGCGAGGTGCCCGGCTTCGCGCCGGATCCCTTGCACACCGAGCACGACTCTGCCCGCTGCACGTCGACCTTGGTTGATACACCCTCGAGCGCCTCGTCGAAATCGAGTGTTATCTCGTAGGTGAGGTCACGGCCCCGCTGCGCCCGCTTGCCGCGCGTCTGGGTCGCGCCTCCAAACCCGCTTCCACCGAACACGCTGCCGAACACATCGCCGAGGTCACCGAGATCGACCTCCTGGTATGAGAATCCGCCGCCGCCCGGCCAGCCTGCACCGCCAGGAGCGCCCGCACCCGGCGGCACGCCGCCGGCGAAGTACTGGCCGTACTGGTCGTACTGCGCCCGCTTCTCGGTATCGGAGAGCACCTCGTAGGCCTCGTTGAGCTCCTTGAACTTCTCCTCGGACCCGCCCGCATCGGGATGGTGCTTGCGGGCCAGGCGCCGGAAGGCCTTCTTGATCTCATCGGCCGAGGCGTCCTTCTTAACGCCGAGTATGTCGTAGTAGTTCTTTGTGGCCGGCATGGGTCAGCTCAGTCTCCGGGTGTAGGGACTCCGGTGGAAACGACCACCATCGCAGGGCGGATGGTACGCCCGTGCATCTCGTAGCCCTTCTGATAGACCTCGACCACGGTGCCCTCAGGCACCTCGAGATCCTCTCTCTGTCCGACAGCCTGGTGCTTGAGCGCATCGAAGCGCTTGCCGAACGGATCCACCTGCTCGACGCCCTCCTTTGCCAGCACATCGAGCAGCTGGCCGAGAACCATCTCGACGCCCGAAAGCAGGTCGTTCTGGTCCCCGCCGGCCGTCACGTGGTCGATGGCGCGTTCGAGGTTGTCAACGACCGGCAGCAGGTTGCTCACGATACGCTCTCCTGCCCGCTTGACCGCGTCGGCATGATCGCGGGCCATGCGCTTGCGGAAGTTGTCGAACTCCGCCTGCACCCGCTGAGCGGCCTCGAGATTGCGCGCCGCTTCCTCGCGCGCCTCCTCGAGATCCGCCATCAGCCGATCGCCGCGCATCTCGTACTCGGGACCGAGATCGCTCTCGAGCTCCGGGTCCAGGGGGGCCTCAGGGTTGTCGCGCGGCTCCTTGCGCATCGCTACTTGTCCTCGCTCTCATCGTCGACGACCTCGTAGTCCGCTTCGACGACCTCTTCCTCATCTGTAGCGGCGGTCTCATCACCGCTCTCCGTGTCCTCGCCACCTGCCTCAGCCTGTGCCTCGGCATAGACGATCTCGGCGAGCTTGTAGCCGGCCGCCTGAAGCTTGTCCGTCGCTGCCTTTATGGCATCGACGTCCTCGCCCTCCATCGCGGACTTGACCTCGGCGATAGCCTCCTCGCACGCGGTCTTGGTCTCCTCGGGCACCTTGTCTCCGAGGTCGGAGAGGGTCTTCTCGGTGCTGTAGACGAGCGTGTCGGCGTTGTTGCGGGCCTCGGCCGCCTCCTTCTTGCGGCGATCCTCATCGGCATGTGCTTCAGCATCGTCGACCATGCGCTCGACCTCTTCGTCGGAGAGCGCGGTCGTGCCGGAGATGGTGATCTTCTGCTCCTGGCCGGTGCCCTTGTCTTTCGCAGACACGTTGACGATGCCGTTGGCATCGATGTCGAACGTGACCTCGATCTGCGGAACGCCCCGCGGCGCCGGCGGGATGTTCATCAGGTTGAACTTGCCGAGCGTCTTGTTGTAGGCGGCCATCTCGCGCTCGCCCTGCAGCACGTGGATCTCGACCGAAGTCTGTCCGTCGGCGGCGGTCGTGTAGGTCTCGGTCTTGCGGGTCGGGATGGTGGTGTTGCGCTCGATCATCTTGGTCATGACGCCGCCGAGGGTCTCCACGCCGAGCGAGAGCGGAGTCACGTCGAGCAGCAAGATGTCCTTGACGTCGCCCGCAAGCACGCCGCCCTGGATCGCTGCGCCCACCGCGACGACCTCGTCGGGGTTAACGCCCTTGTGAGGATCTTTGCCGGTGATCGCCTTGACCATCTCGACGACCGCCGGCATGCGGGTCGAGCCGCCCACGAGGATGACGTGGTCGATATCTGCTGCCTTGATGCCGGCGTCGCTGATCGCGTTCTTCACCGGCGTCTTGCAGCGGTCTAGCAGGTCGGCCGTGACCTTCTGGAACTCGGCGCGTGTGAGCGTGTAGTCGAGATGCTTGGGGCCGGAAGCGTCGGCCGTGACGAACGGCAGGTTGATCTGCGTCGTCTGAGTGGTCGAGAGCTCCATCTTCGCCTTCTCGGCCGCCTCCTTGAGACGCTGGAGCGCCATCTTGTCTACGCGCAGGTCGATTCCCTGGTCCGACTTGAACTTGTCGGCAAGCCAGTCGATGATCTTCTGGTCCCAATCGTCCCCGCCCAGGTGATTGTCGCCCGAGGTCGACTTGACCTCGAAAACCCCCTCCCCGAGATCGAGAACGGACACGTCGAACGTGCCGCCGCCGAGGTCGAAGACGAGGATCGTCTGGGACTCCTCACCCTTGTCCAGGCCGTACGCGAGGGCTGCGGCCGTGGGCTCGTTGATGATGCGCTTGACATCGAGGCCGGCGATCTTGCCGGCGTCCTTGGTGGCCTGACGCTGCATGTCATTGAAGTAGGCTGGCACCGTGATGACCGCATCGGTCACCTTCTCCCCCAGATAGGCCTCTGCATCGGCCTTGAGCTTCTGGAGGACGAACGCCGACATCTCCTCGGGCGTGTAGGTCTTGCCCTCGACATCGACGTTCGTGCGGCCGTCCTTGCCCTTCTTCACGTTGTAGGCGATCGTCTTGCGCTCCGACTCCGTCTCCTCGTACTTGCGTCCGATGAAACGCTTGATCGAGGTGATCGTGTTCTCGGGATTCGTAATCGCCTGGTTCTTCGCAGCCTTACCTACTACGCGCTCCCCGTCCTTGCGGAACGCGACGACCGAAGGTGTCGTGCGATCGCCCTCGGCGTTGATGATTACGGACGGCTCACCGCCCTCGAGCACGGCGACCGCGGAGTTCGTCGTACCGAGGTCTATACCGATGACCTTTCCCATGGATGGATCTCCTTTCCTGCCCCTTGCGCCCCTCGGGGACGCTGTTTTCTGTGTGTCGGCGCCGCGACGAGAGGCGCACGATCGGATGCTAGAATCTGAGTCATACATTGTCAAGTTTTCTGCAACCAGATGATGTATACCCGAGGAAGTGCGCGGGGAAACGTAGGCTCGGCCTGGTGCTTCCGGATCCAGCACCCTTTACACGACGCCCCACGCTCGCTAAGGTACGGCAGAACCGAGAGCCCAGGCCTATTCGGCCGTGTGCGAACAAGGAGAACCGATGCCACGACCCGTCATCGTAGAGGACGAGTGCTCCGCCTGCGGAATCTGTATCGATGCCTGCCCCGAAGGCGTACTCGAGCTCGTCGCAGATGTGGCCGAACCGGTCAATGACGATGACTGCAACGCCTGCGCAGCGTGCATGGAGGAGTGCCCGATGGGCGCGATTACGGAGATCGAGGACGCCTGATACTCCCGGCGCCCGAAGTCAGAGTGCCGGTGGGCGGACCCCAATCGCCCGCATCTGACGCCAGACCCGCCGCTTGGCTCCCTCATCGGCAAGTGACGCCTCG
>SKKZ01000212.1 GCA_007123455.1 Coriobacteriia bacterium
CCCTACATCGCATGGCCTCCGAAACGATTGCGCAGTGCGCTCAAGACCTGTCCCGCGTAGCTAGGGTCGCGCTCGGACTCCTTGCGGAACTCCAGCGCGCCGCGGATGACGCGGGCCTCCAACTCCATCTCCTCGGCGGTTCGCACCGTCCACGCGCCCTCGCCGGTGTGTCCGACCATCCCGGAGACGCCTTCGAGCGCCTGTCCATGCAGCTCGAACGCCTCGGCAAGCCAGCCTACGAGACGCGACTCGATGACGCTGCCGTGCTGGTAGACGTCAGCGACCGCGCTGAGATCGAGGTCATAATCGCTGGTGCGCATGATCTGGAAGCCCTCGGCGATCGCCTGCATCATGCCGTATTCGATGCCGTTGTGGACCATCTTCACGAAGTGGCCTGCACCATGACCCTCGAAGAACCGGTATCCGTCGGGCAGCGCGATATCGGCGAAGAGCGCCTCGGTCCGCTCGAAGTCCTCGCTGTGACCGCCGATCATGAGACACGCACCGTTGCGGGCACCCGCCGGGCCACCGCTCGTACCACAGTCCATGAAACGAATGCCGTGTCCGGCAAGGCGCTCGGCCCGCTCGGCCGCGTCCTTGTAGAACGAGTTCCCGCCGTCGATGACGACGTCTCCCGGTTCCAGCAGCTCCGCGAGTCCGCCTTCGCCGAAGAGCATCTGGTCGTTCGGCTTGCCCGCGGTGAGCATGAGCCAGATCGTGCGCGGCGGCTCGAGAGCGGCAACGAGATCTTCGAGAGAGTATGCGCCCTCGATCGCATCGTCTTCCTTCTCGACATCCGCGACCTTCTCCGGGGAGCGGTTGTACGCGACGACGCGCCACCCGTGCTCGGCGAGGTTCAGTGCGATGCCGGCACCCATCTTGCCGAGGCCGACGACACCCGCACTCCCGCGCTCGGCAGGCTCCTCGACCACCTCGGCCGCCCGCTCGACCACCTCGGCGGTGTCCGGCGTGTAGCTCTCGAGCGGGACGGCGCCCTCGTGCCACGCCCGGAACACCGGGTCGATGAACGCCCACATCGCCGCGACCTCGTCGGTGGAGACGAAGAGCGTCTGGTCCCCGTCGATCGCGTCGAGCAGCAGCTTCGCGTACTCCTCGACGTACTGGGCCTTCTCTTCCTTCTCGTAGAGGAAGAAGTCGAACGCACGACGCTCCACCTCGTGGTCGAACCCGGGGCGCTTGGCCCAGAACTCGATCTCGATCGACTCGCTGGGCTCTAGCCTGAACGTGACGCGGTTCTGGTAGTGGTTCCACCGGTCGCACAAACACGGGTGCGGATGGCGGAAGGTCACCACTATCTCCTTGCGGGCCTCGCCGAGCCGCTTGCCGGCCTGGAAGGTGACGGGCACACCGGCCCACCGGCGGCCGAGCAGATCGAATCTGAGCCGGAAGTAGGTCTCGGTATCCGAGTCCGGGTCAACGCCCTCGATGTCGCGGTAACCCTCGTGCTGAGCGCGGAAACTCATGTGCGCCACTTCTTCTGCGGTGGGCGGCCTGAGCGAACGTATGAGATTCGCGCGGGCCTCCCGGATCGCGGCGGCGCCCCGGCTGTAGGGCTGGTCCATCGTGACTAACGCAAGCATCTGCAGCAGATGGTTCTGACCGACGTCACGCAGCGCTCCGACGCCGTCGTAGAACCGCCCGCGCTTCTCGACCCCGATCGTCTCGAGAAGCGAGATCTCGATGGACTGGATCGCACTGCGGTCCCACGAGTTCTCGAACAGGTTGTTCGTGAAGCGGAAGTTCATGATGCCCTGAAGCATCTCTTTTGCGAGGTAGTGGTCGATACGATAGATTTGTTCCTCCCGGAAGAGACTGCCGAGGAACTCATCGAGTTCCTGAGAGGTCTTCTCATCGTCACCGAAGGGCTTCTCGACGAGCACGCGGGTCCACCCCTCGAGATCTCCGCACGCGTCCGTCAGCCCACTCCCGGCGAGACGCCCCAGGATAGTGCGGTAGTGCTCGGGCGGTACCGCAAGGTAGAAGAGCTTGTTAGCGCAGCGATCCCACCGCTCGTCGATGTCGCCGAGGTGGGAAGCGAGAGCGTCGTAGGCCTCCTCATCCTCGAAGGAGCCGCGTACGTAGGTGAGGTGCTCGACGAACGCCTCGACCTCGTCACCCGAGGCGTCGGGGAAACGCTCCTCGAGCGTGTCCCGCGCACGCGAGCGCAGGTCCTCGTCACTCCAATCACGGCGGGAGAAACCGACGACGGCGAATTGCTCGGGCAGCTCCCCCTTGCCGCCGAGGTAGAAGAGCGCCGGCACGATCTTGCGCGCCATCAGATCACCGGTCGCTCCGAAGACCGTGACGACTGTGGGCATGCGATTCTCGGACATGGGCGGACCTCTCGCCGCTTTCAACGGGACTCTCCCCGAGAGTATTCCCTTTGTGAAGCAGCCACCCGGTCTCCCGGCGAGGACTATCCGGCGACGATCTCCGTCTGCCCGCCGAGATAGGGGCGAAGCACCTCGGGAACCTCGACGGTGCCGTCCGCGCGCTGGTAGTTCTCGAGCACGGCGACGAGCGTGCGCCCCACCGCCAAGCCCGATCCGTTGAGCGTGTGGACGAACCGGCTCCCTTTGAACTCACCGGGGCTGCGATACTTGATGCCCGCACGACGCGCCTGGAAGTCGGTGCAATTCGAGCAGCTCGAGATTTCCTTGAAGTCGCGATAGCTCGGCAGCCACACTTCGATGTCGTACGTCTTGGCGGCGGCGAAGCCCATGTCGCCGGTGCAAAGCGTCACGGTCCGGTAGGCCAGACCGAGCTGCTGCAAGATGTGCTCGGCATCGGCCACCATCGCCTCGAGGGCCTCCATCGACGTCTCCGGCGTGGAGAACTTGACGAGCTCGACCTTGTCGAACTGGTGCACGCGGATCATGCCGCGCGTATCGCGTCCAGCGCTGCCCGCCTCCTCGCGGAAGCATGGCGTGTACGCGGTGTAGTTGAACGGCAGCTCCGACGCCTCGAGCACCTCGTCGCGGTGCAAGTTCGTGAGCTGGACTTCTGCGGTGGGAATGAGGTAGAGGCCCTCACCGGTCTTGAACAGGTCGTCCTCGAATTTCGGAAGGTTGCCTGTCGCGGTGAGGGTCTCGGCGTTGGCAAGTGCAGGCACCCACCATTCGCGGTAGCCTCGCTCGGCATGGGTGTCGAGCATGAAGCTTATGAGCGCCCGGGTCAGCCGCGCGCCGTCCCGGCCGAGGACCACGAAGCGGGACTTCGCGAGCTTCACCCCGCGGTCGAAATCGATGACGCCGAGTTCCGGCCCGAGATCCCAGTGCGCTTTGGGCTCGAAGCTGAACTCCGGGGGTCTCCCCCAGCGTCGTACCTCGACGTTGTCGGTCTCGTCGATTCCGCACGGGACCGACTTGTCAGGCAGGTTCGGGACGGTGAGCAGCATGTCGCGGGTCTGCTCGTCCGCCTCGGCCATGCGTGATTCGAGCGATCCGATCTCCTCGTTGATGCGGCGAACCTCGTCCTTGGCAGCATCGGCGTCCTCGCGCTGTCCCTCCTTCATGAGCAGCCCGATGGTCTTCGAAGACTCATTGCGGCGCGCCTGAAGAGCCTCGACCGCACCGATCAACTCGCGCCTGGTCGCGTCGAGCGCGAGGAACGCATCGACGTCCCAGGAAGCACCGCGCTCTGAGAGCGCAGCACGGACCTCATCGGCGTTATCCCGGACGAATCTCGCGTCGAGCATCGTGCCTCCCGTGCGACGTCGGCGGAGCAACGGACTGGCTGCGAGTATAGCGCAGCATCCGGTGCACTACCGTGTTCCACCAGGCAAACAGCGCAGATTGTCGGAAAGAGAACCCTCATGTGGATAGCTCTACATACCGATTATGTTTATGACACGGTGGGAGGGGATGACGTTGAGCACGCGGGAAGAGATACAAGACTTCGCATTCACGACACTACTCGAATCGATCACAGACCTCATGAACGACGCGTGCCTCGTGATGTCAGCTGACGGACACATCCTGCTTGCCAACGACGAAGCAAGCCGGCTCTACGGCCATTCCGGCAAGCATCTGACCGGGATGCATGTGAGCGAACTCTTTGCGCCCGAAAGCCTACACCTGCTGTCTTCAGACCTCTCCGGCGATGCAGCCGGAGGCCAGCTCTTCCACTGCGTTCATCTGCGGGCAGACGGAACGCGCGTGCCGGTGCGTGTCAGTTGGAAGCGGAGCTTCTTCTACGAGCGGGACATCGTGACTGCCACGGTGCTCGCCGATCGCGGACAAAGAGACATCGAGGAGGAGCGCATCAAGTCGGCCGCGTTCGACGCAGCCCTCGATGCGATCATCGTGCACGATATGGACGGGAATCTGCTTCACTTCAACAAGGCTGCAGCGGCGGCGGCCGGCATGAGTGCCGAAGCGTTCGCGCGGCTCGGGCAGTGGGGATGGGTGCCGCCCGAACACAGGTCCGGCATTCCCGCGCACTTCGAGCACGTACTCACGGAAGGGTCTGCGTTCTTCGAGAGCATGGGGATGCGAGCTGACGGAAGCACCTACTCCAGCGAGGTGCACGCTCGCCTGCTGGAACTGACCGACGGAGCGGTCATGGTGTCGGTCGTCCGCGACATCATGGAGCGCAAGCGCAGCGACGCCGCCGTACATGCCATGGCCTACCACGACATGCTCACGGGCCTGCCAAACCGTGTGCTCTTCTCGGAGCGCGCCGAACAGGCCATGGCCGATACCCATCGCCACGGCGACCGCCTCGGACTGGCCTTCATCGACCTCGACAACTTCAAGCCCATCAACGACCGCGTCGGCCATCAAGGCGGCGACAGCGTGCTGATCACCATCGCATCCCGTCTCGTGAAAGCCGTGCGGGCCGGTGATACCGTCGCGCGGCTCGGTGGAGACGAGTTCGTCATCCTCCTCCCCCGTCTCAGCGACGTGGACGCCCTCGAGGGCCTGGGCGAGAAGCTCTGTCGTGTCGTGTGCGAACCCGTCAACGTCAACGGCACGGAAGTGTCGATCCATGCGAGCGTGGGGCTTGCGCTGTTCGAGCCCGACACCGACCGGTTGAGTTCGCTGCTCAGCAAAGCAGACATGGCTATGTACGCCGCCAAGCGGTCGAGAGAGCGCTGGAGTGTGTTCGACGAGAGCCTTCTGCACTGGAGAGCTCCTGCGCGGTAGACTGTCGGCATGGATCACACCTTAGCAATCGCCGAGATCGCCGGCCGGGACAGCGTCGCCGCCGCGGTGGCCGCCACACGCGAGCGCGGCTTCACACGGCTGCTGCCCACGATCGCGCTCACCGGCACCGAGACCGGAGATCGTGACGCCCCGCAGCGCGCCGTCGAGACGCTCGCGCGCCTGCTCGAGGGCTCGTGCGAGGTGCTCCAACCGGTCACGCTCACCGAACCCGATCTCTGGGCAGCGATGAATGCCCGCTTCGCCGAGGTGCTGCGGGAGCGGTTCGGCATCTACTCACCGTGCCTCGGCTGCCACCTCTACCTGCACCTTGTGCGGGTCCCTGTTTCGTGGGAGCACGGTAACGCACCGGTCATCGCCGGCGAACGCGACTCCCACGACGGTCGTCTCAAACTGAGCCAACTCCCGGAGGGCATCGATGCATCGATACGCGTGCTCGCGCACGGCGACATCGAGCTCATCCAACCCATCCGTCACGCGAGCGGGTCCGGGGTCTCCGCACTCGTCGGCGGCGACTGGGACCAGGAAGGCGGTCAGCTCGGCTGCGTGCTGTCGGGCAACTACCTCGACCTGGACGGCTCGGTCACCTACGACGAGACCGGACATCGTCGCTATCTTTCCGACTTCTTCGAGCCGGTAGGCCGAGCCGTGATCGATGCGTGGCGCGCCGGGGGCATACACGGTTCCCGGCCTGACTTCGCAGCGATCGTCGAATCCGTTCTGAAGAGCTAGGACAACCGAGATGCCGGATCCCTCACGCACAGCCGGATCCCCGCCGCCGGTCCTCGTGGTCATGCTCGACGGAGTAGGCGACCGTGCCTGGCCCGAACTCGACGGCCTCACGCCACTCGGCGCGGCCGACACTCCGAACCTCGACACCCTGACCCGGAAAGGTGCCGCCGGCATCCTGCACCCCCTCGGCCCGGGCCGCGCCCCCGGGACCGAACTCGCCCACTTCGTCCTTCTGGGATACCCGGTCGCCGAGTATCCGGGCCGCGTGGTCTTCGAGGCAGCCGGGTGTGGCTTCGAGCTATCACCGGAAGACGTGGCCTTCCGGGCACTCTTCAGTAGCGTGCGCCGCTCTGCGGACGGCTCGCTCGTTCTGGTCGAGCACTTCGCGGATGTCGAAGATGATGTGTGTCGCGAGTTCACCGGAAGGCTCGGCCACCTCGAGCACGATGGACTGACCGTATCGCTCGCATTCACCGGTGCACGCCAGGGGGTGCTGACCGTCTCAGGCGGGGCGAGCGAAGACGTTACCGACTGCGACCCGTTTTTCACCGGACGTCCCATCGCCGCGGTGCACCCCCTCGACGACGCCCGGAAACCGCAGGCGGCCCGCCGGACCGCAGACGCGGTTACGGCCTTCCTCCGCCATGCATACGAGGTGTTCCGGGCCGACGGGTCCGGGGACTCCGAGGCGTCGCTCTTTCCGGTCATCAAGTGGGTCGGACGCAAGCGCACTCTCGCGACGTTCGAGCAGCGGACGGGTATGCGTGGCGAGATCGTCGGCTCCGGCACCCTGCTTGCGGGCATCACTGCCGAGCTCGGCATGGGGTTCCGCAGCGTCCCTGTACTGCCCGACGCCGGTGCCGACGTCGAGCGGCGCCTGTCCGAAGCGTCCCGCGCCTTCGAGGAGGGCGCCGAGTTCGTCCTCGCGCACACGAAAGCGGCCGACACCGCGGGACACGCCAAGGACCCCTCACTGAAACGGGATGTCATCACACGCATAGATCGTGGGCTGGCGTCCCTCGTCGAGCGCTCGGGGCTGCCGGACGACGTCTTGATATGCGTGACCTCGGACCACGGCACACCCTCGGGCACCGGGCTGATCCACTCGGGAGACCCTGTACCCGTCGTCCTGAACGGTCAGGGTGTGGGAGCCGACACCGTGGAGCGCTTCGCCGAGCGCGAATGCGCGACGGGAACGCTGGGTCAGCTGCGTGGAGAAGACTTCATGCCGGTCCTCCTCAACGCCCGCGGCACGACCCGCTACCTGGGAGCCCGGCTCTCGACACACGTAGGCCTGCACTGGCCCGGGGATTACGAGGCGTTCAGGGTCGGGTAGTCCGCCCGCCTAGAGCCCGAACGCACGCGCCAGACCGGCGAAGGACGCCTCCTCGAGCTGCAGCCGGGTCCGACGCCTGCCGATCTCGGCAGGGCTGTGAGCGTCCGACGAGGCGATGATACGGACGCCCGGCACGCGGCGCTCCACCTCGGCTGTGTTGGCGGGATCGACGAGCTCGACCGCGACGATCGACCGTTCAGAGGCGAGCTCATCGAAGAGGTCGCTGTCGAGCAAACGATACGTGCCGAAGAAGCGGTCGGCGTGGCCGATATGACACAGACCGCCCAGTCCGGCCACACGGCGCGCTACGTCACATGGATGGGCCTGGACCTTGAGAGCGGGCAATTCGTCGACGTGCAGACGCGCCTGGTCCACGGAGAGGCTCCGTGCAAGCTCATCGAAGTGCTCGGCGTAAGAGTCCGGTGGCAGGAGTGCGATCAGGTGGGCCTCATCCGTGCCCCAGCTCACCTTGATCTCTGCACCGGGAAGTACCGCAAGCGACGCACCGGTCTCCTCGGCATGCCGACGGGCGGCCTCCTCGATGTGGTGTACGTACCTGACCGAGAAGTGGTCGGTGACAGCCAGAAGCCCGAGGCCTGCGAAGAGTGCCGCCTCGACGATCGTCCGCGCACTTGTCTCCACCGGGCCACGGTAATCGGTAGGCACCAGCGGGCTATGCGTGTGAAGGTCGAGCTCGAGTGTGGTCATGCGGTCACCGTCTCGGGATGCGGCCGGTGGAGCTCAGGGTAGCATCTCGCATGCCACTTAATCAAGTCTCTGTATGGCACCTATAAGATGTGCCGCCGCAGACGAGATCCTCTCCACGGCATGCGCGCCGCCGTCGACTACCTCGCCCGCGCGTAGCTGCCGAGCACCTTGACCTCGCGCAGCTTCAGTCGCAGGCATTCGAGTGCGAGCGCAACTTCCGGGTCATCGCTGTGTCCTTGAAGGTCGACGAAGAACATGTACTCGCCGAGAGCCCGCTTCGTGGGCCGCGACTGGATCTTCGTGAGGTTGATGTTCCCGTAGGCGAACTCGGAAAGAATCATCAGCAGAGCTCCGGGACGGTCCTCGTACATGAAGAGCGCGAGCGTGGTCTTGTCGTCGCCGGTGCGCTCGGCGATGCTGCGCCCTATCACCACGAAGCGGGTCTTGTTGTCCCGGTAGTCCTGAATCGCCTCGGCGAGCAGCTCTCCCCCGTGCAACTCGGCAGCGAGCCTCGTGCCCACCGCCGCCACACCGGGCTCTGAGACCGCACGGCGCACCGCTTCAGCGGTCGAGTTCGCGGCGGCGATGGAGCGACCCGGAAGGTTGTGTGCGAGCCACCGGCGGCACTGCGCGGTGGCGTGTGGATGACTCGCGACGATCTCGATCTCATCGATGGTGGCGCCGGGCTCGGCGATGAGTGCGTGATTGATGTCGAGAACGATCTCGCGATGGATGGTGAGCGTAGAGTCGAAGGCGAGCGCGTCAAGCGTGGCGTTCACGCTACCTTCCACCGAGTTCTCGATCGGCACGATGCCCCCCTCGGCGCTTCCCTGCTCGACAGCGGCGAACACGTCCTCGATCGAGGCACAGGTGATTGCCTCGAGGTCGGATACGCCTAGCCTGAGCAGAGCTTCTTCGGTGAAGGTACCGGAGGGGCCGAGGAACGCGTAGCGGGTCATCGAGGCACTCCCCCTCGTCGGAAAACGGCTGTCGAACCCTTCGGGGCCGACGTGCTCCCCCGGGTCCGACACGGTATAGTTACACACGCAGAGTATACCGTGCGTGACACATCGTCACGCTGCACTCCGGCCGCACTACCAGCGAGGACAACCATGGATCCCAAGCAACTCCGCCGACTGCTCCAGGACGTGGCCGCAGGCGCCACCCCCGTCGAAGGCGCGCTTGATGAGCTCAAGTCGCTCCCTTTCGCCGATCACGCCGAGGTCAAGATCGACCATCACCGGGCCCTTCGCTGTGGCTTCGCCGAGGTAGTGCTCTGTGAAGGCAAGTCGGCAGGCCAGGTCCGAACGGCCGGGCGGGAACTGCTCGAACACGGGGACGTTCTTCTCGGCACGCGAGCCACGCCCTCTCATTACCAGGCCGTCGCCCAGGTCGCACCCGACGCCCGCTTCTTCGAACAAGCCCGCCTCATCGTGGTGGATCGCCGCGACGAGCGTCCCCAACTCGGACACATCGCGGTCGTAACCGGTGGTACCGCCGACGTGCCCGTTGCCGAGGAGGCCGCGATCTCCGCCGAGGTCATGGGCAACCGCGTGACCCGCGTCTACGATGTCGGCGTTGCCGGCGTACACCGATTGCTCGCCCACCAGGAGGTTCTTCGCGACGCCCGCGCCATTATCGCGGTCGCCGGAATGGAGGGCGCGCTCCCTTCACTCGTCACCGGACTCGTGTCCGTCCCGGTCGTCGCCGTCCCCACCTCGGTCGGATACGGCGCAAGCTTCTCGGGCATCGCGGCGCTGCTCGCGATGCTCAACTCGTGCGCATCGGGCATGGCGGTGGTCAATATCGACAACGGCTTCGGCGCCGCTGCGATGGCGAGCCGCATCAACCAGGGCCGGGAGAGCGACCCGGCGTGATCGCCTACCTCGACTGCACCACGGGCATCTCCGGAGACAAGCTCCTCGCGGCGCTCGTGGACGCAGGAGCCTCGCAGGAATCGGTGAGAAGCGCGGTCAACGCGGTGGATCCGACGGTCCGAATCGCGTTCGAGCCGGTGACGCGCGCCGGGATCCGGGGGCTCTCGGTGATCGTCACTGCCCAGACCGAGCCTCCCTCACGCACGTGGAGCGCGGTCCGGTCCCTTCTTGAAGACTCCGAACTCGCCGATCCCGTGCGCGCCATGTCACTCGCCACCTTCGCCCTGCTCGCCGAGGTCGAGGCCGCCGTGCATGGTGTCCCCGTCGAAGACGTACATTTCCATGAGGTCGGTGCCATCGACTCGATCGCCGACGTAGTGGGTGTTGCGGCAGCGCTGCACGCCCTCGGAATCGACACCCTCGTGTGCGGGACGGTCGCGGTGGGCAACGGAACCGTCGAGAGTGTGCATGGCGTCCTTCCCGTCCCCGCACCCGCGACCGCGTTGCTGCTGAGAGGCGTGCCGGTGGAGACGGGACCGCTACCCGGCGAGGCGACCACGCCCACAGGGGCAGCACTCGTCCGCGCCTGCGCCGACTCGTTCGGCGCGCTGCCGGCGATGGTGCCGACCGCCGTCGGCCACGGAGCGGGCAGCCGCGATGTCCCCGGTGTTCCCAACATCGCCCGCATCTTCGTCGGTGACCCTGCGGCCGTCGGCGGCCACGACGGTCTCGAGCCCGTCACCGAGCTCGAGACGGCTGTCGACCACTTGTCCGCCGAGCACCTCGCGTTCTGCCTCGAAGAGTTGCTCGTCGCGGGCGCTCTCGATGTGTGGCACGTACCTGCACTCATGAAGAAGGGCCGCTCCGGTGCGATCATCTCGGTACTCTGCACACCGGACGACGAGTCGCGTCTCGTCATGTTGCTCACCAAGCTCACGGGGACCCTCGGAGTGCGGGTCCGCCGCATCTCGCGACAGGTGGTCGCACGCGAGCTCCGGACCTTCGAGACCACGTTCGGGCCCGTGCGTGTCAAGATCGCCGGGACAGGCTCGTGGCTCCGGGTGCGCGCCGAGTACGAAGACCTTGCTGCCATCGCTCGCCGCGACGACATCCCGGTAGACGTGGTCGCGCGAGAGGTTGAGGCACAGGCGCGAGAGCTGCTGGCCGCGGAGGCCCTGTAGCGCGAAAACCCGCCACGGATGGCGGGTCCCCACGCGGTGCTTGCTGCTTGTTTCCAGCGCCCGCAATACACCGGGATTCGACGCTGGGACCCATCTACCGAGGCGTGTTCGCGGAGTCCCTACCGGTATCTTCGGCAGTAGGGGCTTGCGGGTTGATAGTCGGCACGGTGAAAGATCCCGTCAGCGCACCCGGTAGCGCCCACCTTCCTCGGCGAGGAAGCCCTCGCTCACGAGTCCGGCAAGTGCCCCCTCGGCACGGTCGACGTCCTCTCCGAAGCCCGCGGCAAGCTGCTCGGACGTGCTTCCCGGCAGCTCCATGACCGCGCGCAGGAGCCGAGCTCGCAGCTGCCGGTGCGAGCCTTCGAACGGCGACTGGCGGACGTGATGGCGGCTGCGCCTGGAAGGATTCGGGTGCACCCGTTTGAGATGGGCGCCGTAATCGAGAAGCGCCCAGTACCACGTGCGGGGGTCGTCACGGTCGAGCGTCTGCTCGACAAGCGGCAGGATCGCACGGTCGGGCACGCCTTCGGCGTCGGCGAAGAATTCGTGTAGGAAGACCGCGCGCACGTTCGTCTCCAGGTACAGCTCGGGCTCGCCGAAGGCGAACGCCAACACACCGGCTGCGGTGGCGGGCCCCACTCCCGGCAATGCGAGCAGCGCTTCGCGTTCGCGTGGCATGCTGCCCCCGTGGACCGAGACGATCTCGCCCGCAGCACGCACGAGCGCCACCGCGCGACGGTTGTAACCGAGCCCCTGCCACAGGCGCAATACCGCCTCGAGGGGGGCCGCGACAAGCGCCTCGGGCGTCGGGAACCGCTCCATCCACTCCTCGTAGTACGGGGCAACGCGTGATACCTGCGTCTGTTGCAGCATGACCTCGCTCACGAGGACCGCATACGGGTCGCGGGTCAGACGCCACGGAAGGTCGTGGCGTCCGTGGTCACGGTAGTGTGCGTAGACGCGCTCCCGGAACGCCGCTACCGTCCTGTCGGAGAGCATCTCACTCACGGCGGACATCCGGCCTGTGCGCAGGCGCCTAGAATCGACGCGTGCGGCCGGACCGGCCGCCACGGCGGTGTACGCCGCCGCTGAAAAGCGTGCGGGGTGCCGCGGTCGCGCTCCCCCGATC
>SKKZ01000168.1 GCA_007123455.1 Coriobacteriia bacterium
CCGGCCGCCACCATCGTAGCCGCGTGGATGAGCGCAGACGCCGGTGTGGGACCCGCCATCGCATCGGGGAGCCACACGTGCAGCGGGAACTGCGCCGACTTGCCCATCGCGCCGAAGAGCAGAAGCAGCGCGACCGCCGTGGCCACACCCGGTGCCCACGCGGCCGCCGAACCGAGCACGACGTCGTAATCGAACGACCCGACCGTCGCGTACATGATGGCGAGCCCGATGACGAAGCCGACATCACCCACCCGCGTGGTGAGGAACGCCTTCTGTGAAGCTCTCCTCGGCGCCTCCTGCTCGTGCCAGAAGCCGATGAGCAGGTAGGAACACAACCCCATGACCTCCCATGCCATATAGAACATGAGGAAGTTGTCGGCGAGCACGAGTGCGAGCATCGCGGCGGTGAAAAGCGTGAGTACGGCGAAGTACCAGCCCACGCGCTCGTCCCTGTGCATGTAGCCGAGCGAGTAGACCTGCACGCAGACCGCCACCACCGTTACCACGAGCAGCATGACGGCGGCGACCGGATCGAGAAGTACGCCGAGCGAGAGCTCCACTCCGCCGACCTGGGCGATCGGCCGCGAAGCACGGTACGTCGCCTCGCCCGTACCACCCGGCCACACCGCCACGAACGCGGCGACTGAGAGCAGCAACGACCCCCCGACACCTGCAAGACCGAGCCACTGAACGCGGTTGCGCATCTCCCGGGACATCGGTGCCATCACCGCGAACGCGAAGGCGGGCAGCAGCGGTATGAGTGCGACGTAGGCCACCGCTACCCCTTAAGCGAGTCGAAGGCGGACAGTTCGACCGAGCGCGTCTGACGGTAGATGGCCAGAACGAGGGCAAGGCCGAGGCCGATCTCGGCAGCCGAGACCACCATCGTGAAGATCGCGAAGTACTGGCCGGTCATCTCCGTGGGCGTGACGAAGCGCGAGAGCGCCACCATGTTCAGGTTCACAGCGACGGCCATGAGCTCCAGTGACATGAGCACCATGACCGCGCTCTTACGTGCCACGGCACCGTAGAGCCCGAGCGTGAAGAGCACCGCCGCCAGGCCCATGAAGGCTGCAGGTCCGACTTCGGTCATCGGTCCTCCTCCTTCGACCACCACACGGCTCCCACGAGCGCGACGAGCAGGACAAGGGAAGCGACCTCGAATGGCAGCGCCCACCTCGTGAAGAGCAGCTCACCGAGCTCGGCGACGCCCGGGGCGACGTCGGGCATCTCGGCGACACGGTCACCGTATTGCGCGATGGCCACGTAGATGACGGTCCCGAACACCGCGGCGAGCACGCCGCCGCCGATCGAGATCTCAACGGGACGCACGGAGTCCTCGCGTCGCCTGAGTGTGAGCATGATGACGAAGAGCAGGAGCACCGAAACAGCGCCCGCGTACACCAGGATCTGCACGACCGCAAGGAACTCGGCGGACAGTAGCAGGTAGAGGCCGCCCACCGCCACCATGACCTCGAGCAGCCAGAAGGACGCGTGGACGATATTGCGCGTAGTGAGCATCCCTATCGCACCGATGATCGAGGCGAACGCCAGGATGATGAAGGTCACACCGTTGACCGTCTCACTCATCGGCCGCCTCCTGACCGGTCGCCGGTGAACCCTCTTCGGGCGACGCAGCCTCGGCAGGTGTCGCCTTGGGCGCTGCCGGGCGCGCCCGCTTGATCGGCGCGGCGTCGACGTCGGAAAGCAGGTCGTAGGTCAGTTCTTCGGGAACCATGCATGCAAGTTCGTAGTCGTGGCTCATCTCGATGGCATCGAAGGGGCACGCCTCGACGCACAGGCCGCACATCATGCAGGCGCCCACCTCGTAGGAGTAGTGCTCGATGTGCTTGGTCTTGTCCTCGCGGGTCGTGAACTCGAGGTCGAGGATGTGGTCGGGGCACGCGCGGACGCACGCCATGCACGCCGTGCACTTCGGTTTGCCCTCCGCGTCGTACTTCGCAGCCACCGACCAGCGCGCTCGCTCGGGCAGCTCGGCGCGCTCGTACGGGTACTTCAGGGTGATCGGTCCGCGTAACATGTTGCGCATCGTGATGCGCATGCCGTTGAGGATGCCCTTGCCCCACATCAGGCGACACCCCCCGGAGCGGCGAGCTTCACCACGACACCCACGATCATGATCCACGCGAGCGCAATCGGGATGAGCCACTTCCAGCCGAGGTTCATCAGCTGGTCGATACGCACGCGTGGCAGCGTGCCGCGGATCCACATGAAGATGAAGATACCCACGTAGGTCTTGGCCACGAAGACCAGCGGTGCCACAGGCGCAATGACAGCGTCGGGAACGAACGGTAATGTCCACCCGCCGAAGAAGAGCACCACCGCCAGTGCCGAGATCACGAACGAGTTGCTGAACTCGGAGAGAAAGATGAGGCCGAACCTCATCGAGGAGTACTCGGTCGCGAAACCGGCGACCAGCTCGGACTCGGCCTCGGACATGTCGAAGGGCGTCTGGTTGAGCTCGCAGAGCGCCGAGATCATGAAGAGGACGAACGACGGCACGAGCAGGAGGACGAACCACCGTGGTACCACTCCTGCCCACACACCGGTCTGGAACGCCACGATCTCGGCGAGATCGAGCGAGCCGACGATCATGACGACCGGCAAGACCGAGAGCAAGAGCGGGACCTCGTAGGCGACCTGCTGCGCTGCCGCGCGCAGCGCTCCGATGAGCGCGTACTTGTTGGCCGAGGCCCATCCGGCCATGATCACGCCGAGCGGCACGAGCGAGAGCACCGCGAAGGTGTAGAGCAACCCCGTCTCCAGGCGCGTGATACGCAGCGTCTCCGAGAACGGTAGCGCAGCGTAGGCCATGAGCGACGGGACGAACACGACCACCGGTGCAAGCACGTACATCCAGCGGTCCACGCCGTTGGGAGTCACGTCCTCCTTGCTCAGGAGTTTCAGCACATCGGCGGTCGTCTGCACGAGGCCCTTCGGACCGACGTGCGTTGGCCCGAGGCGCAGATGCAGGTGGCCGAGGACCTTTCGGAGCATGTAGATGAGCACGACGCCGTTGGCCAGCATGAGGCCGATCGCGGCGAGTACCGGAGGTATGGCCGGAAGTACGGCGCTCACCGGTCGATCTCCCCGAGTACGATGTCGACGCTTCCGATGAGCATCATCGCATCGGCGAGCAGGGTGCCGGGGATTATCTCCTCGAGCACCTGCATCGCAAAGAGCGACGGGGCCCGGTAGTGGAAGCGGTACGGCATGTCCGAGCCGTCCGAGACCAGGTGCACACCGAGCTCACCGCGCGGCGACTCGACACATGCGTACGTCTCCCCCTGCGGCGGACGTATCAC
>SKKZ01000041.1 GCA_007123455.1 Coriobacteriia bacterium
CGAGCGGAACCAGATTCCTCATGCCTGTGATGTAGGCGACCCGAGCTTCCGCGGTCGCCTGAATATTCGCGTTGTCCGGGACGAATATGCGCCCGAAGAACAGTGGCGACTCCTTCTCGACGGTCACGCGAACGAAGTTTGGTCCGACCTCCGTGAGCGGCTCGTCCTCAATCATGAAGAGTCCGTCACCTGGGTTCTCTGCATTATAGACTGCGTACTCTTCGGCGACCGCCAGAACCCCCACCTCATCAGCTCCTTCAAGGAGCTCCCGAACACCGGCGAGCGCCCCAGCATCCGCCGATGCCTGCAACTGTCGCTTCACCGTGTAAAGGTATCCCATGTCTACAGCGAGTGCTGTCAAACCCAGGAAGACAATTAGGAGGACCGCTACCGTAACGGCAACCGCACCCCGATCGTCATGGGACGTGCGCCTGAACATGTCCATGGCACTCACTCGATTCTCTGTGTCGCCGCACTGCGGAGCTCGAAGGTCGAGCTGTTACCCACTTGAAACAGATTCTGCATCAGGGGAGCGAAGAGGGGGGTGTTGTAGGTAACCGCTACCCTAACGGGATTTCCTGGACTAGTGGATCCATCGGGATAGCTCACGTCCACGGTCCCGTTGCCGTTCCAGTTGAGGCCCGGCGCTGCATCCTGGGCCCTCTGGATAACATCACTCTCATCATTTCCCAGCGCAGCCCAGCGTACGCCCTCCCGTGCGGCATGGGTCACTTCCAGCCACTGGAAGAAGAGGTATCCGAACTGGACGATGCCAAAGAGCAGAAATACGAGGATGAGCGCGACGAGCGCGAACTCGACACCGCTTGCACCCTCATCCTTCCGGCATCTCATGGGCCACTTCACGATAGCCTGCCTCCCGTGCCGTCTGGCTGCCTCACTGCCACATCCTATACGTATCTTGCCCGAGCTCGCACCCCAACCTGCGAGCAGACTTCGGGACTACACGCCCAGGGCGGCAGCGAGCGACGTGAACAACTCAAGTACTTCTAGGCCCAGCAGCCCCACGATAGCCACAATGACCGCGGCGATGGAGGCTGCAAGAATCGCATACTCAACACCCGTCGCGCCATCATCACGTGACATGCTGCAGGTGATCTTGGCAATCAGTTCCCCGCGCACGATAACGCTCCTGCCTCGTTCGATACGTCTACGACTGCGTTCCCACCTGGACTCGAGGGCATCTAATGCGACTGGGGCCCCGCGACTTCATCACAGGGCCCCTGGTCGCATCCAAGACTTCTAACTTGCTCGGATCAGCCGGCAATAATCGCGTCATACACGGTCTGGAACGCGGCCTGGATCTCGTTACCGATCAGGAAAGCGAGAGCAACGATAAGTGCTGCGACCGCCGCGACGAGGATTCCGTATTCGACACCGGAAGCGCCCTCGTCCTGCTCCATCCAGGTGCGGGCCTTGACATAAAGATTAAGCATCCTACACACCTCCCCCCTTGGAGTCGCTGCGCGACTCCGGAGTCCACCGCATCTCCCAGTGACTCGGGAATAGGATACCGGAGTACGCGGCGGCTAGATACCCTCGTTACACATGATGCCCTCCACGCATGCGGATTTCATCATGCAGACGTATGCTTCAGGCGGGGTAAGGTATGAATCACACCTCATACCAACGGGTGAGTTACGTGACACAGTAGCTGAGGAATACACGGGAGTTGGAGTGTTCTTACTCCGGGCCCACCGACACGATGCCCAGCCGCACCGCGGTCAACACCGCCTGCGTGCGGTCGGAACCGTCGAGCTTGCGCAGGATGTGGCTCACGTGCGTCTTGACGGTCGTCTCCCCGATCCAGAGCCTGCGGCCGATCTCCTTGTTGCTCAGGCCCTCTGCCATCAGGCACAGGACCTCCATCTCGCGCTCGGACAGGCTATCGCGCGCAGCCGCTGCCTCGGCGCAGACCTCCGCCCCGTTGTTTCCCGCGATGATGCGCTGCGCGATGGCGTCGTCGAAGACGGCCTGGCCGTCAGCCACCGAGCGGATGGCATGTGCGACGTTATCGGGACGGGCGTCTTTGAGCAGATAACCGACGGCTCCCGCCGCCAACACCCCGAAGAGTTCCTCGTCGTCACCGTAGCTGGTGAGTACCAGGACGCGCGTATCGGGACACTGCTCCTTGACCATGCTGCACACCTGCGCGCCATCGAGGATCGGCATCCGCATGTCGAGCAGCAAGACGTCGGGCCTGGTCTTCAGCACGCCCTCGACAGCGAGCTCGCCGTTCTCGGCCTCACCGACGAGCTCGATATCCGGCTCGCCCTCGAGGAGAGCGCGCATCGCGTATCTCACCAACTCGTGGTCGTCTGCTATAAAGACCCTGATCACCGCACGTCACTCCTTCTCAGAGCGGCAGTTCGACCCGGATACACGAGCCGCTACCCGGCTCGCTCGATATCTCGAGTTCACCGCCCTCTGCAAGAACCCGCTGGGAGATGCTGTGCAGACCCAGCGAGCCGTTGTGCACCGGCAGGTTCCGTGCCCCTTCCACGTCGAACCCGACTCCGTCATCGGTCACCGTGAGCACTATCATGTGTGCGCCGTAATCGATGCGGACCTCGCACGTCCGTGCCCGCGCATGCTTCATGACGTTGCTGGTTGCTTCCTTTGCGACGCGGTACAGAGCCGCTTCGGTCGCCCCGCTCAGGCAACACTGCTCACCGGTGACGACGAGCCTAGCTTCTATATCGTGTCCTCCGGTCGATTCCTTGAGCCACTTGTCGATCGCCTCGACCAATCCGAGCTCTTTGAGCTTGGCGGGACGCAGATCGTAGATGACCCGGCGCAACTCGCCCATGCTCATGTTGAGCTCGTCCTGCAGCTCCTCGAGGCGCTGAGGGACCTTCCCGTAGTCGGCACGGGCGACCTGCTTCTTGCACACCTCGAGACCGAGCGAGATCGAGAAGAGCGACTGGGCGATACCGTCGTGCATCTCCCGCGCGATACGGTCGCGCTCCGAAGCGAGCAGCACGTAGCGGTTCTCCTCGGCAAGACGGGCGTTGACCACGGCGGACGCGGCGAACGAACTCAGGATGGCCAGGTACTCGGTCTCGTACTCGTCGAACGGATGAGCCTCGGCGTTGATCACGCAAAGCAGGCCGATGGGCCGCTCATGGATCTTGATGGGAGCGCAGAGCATCCATGCGCCCTGCTGCTCGTCGTGGTCGAGGTACGTGCGCCCGTTGTGCAGGACCTCGGATGCGATCGACTGCAGGCGCGGGCTCCACCAGTCTTCGGGGTGCTCGGCACGCGCGCCGCGGACGTTGAGTGTCTCGAAGTCGAGC
>SKKZ01000060.1 GCA_007123455.1 Coriobacteriia bacterium
CTCCTCGGTCATGAGCGAACCCGCCCCTTCCCGCTGCATTTCCCAGCGCGCCGCACTCACCGCCTCCGCAGCGCTTCGCAGGCAGGCGTGCTGCTCGTGCTCGAGCAAGCCGAGTGAGACGAGCGGGGAAGGGTCCGACTGCGGCGCCCCGGTGAGTACGGCGGCCGTCCAGGTAAGTTCGTCGAAGTCACGTCGACCTCCCGCTCCGTCTTTCAGATCGGGCTCCAGCAGATACGGGGAACCGGGCCGAGGGCGCGCATGAAGCGCAGCGAGCACGTTCCCGGATCGTCGGGCCGCATCGGCAGCGCACGTCTTGAGCACGTCGATGCCGAGATCGGGGTCGCCTGCCAGCACGCGTCCGGTCAATGAGGCCGTGAGGACCGTGATGTCCGTGCGGGTCGCGGTGAGTTGCTGACGGGCCGTGCGCACTTGATGGCCGACGCTCAGTCCTGCATCCCACAGCGGATAGAGGAGGGCTTCGACGAAGGGCTGGAGGGTAGCCGTCCGGGCGTCGGACACGATGAGCAGGTCAAGGTCGGAGCCGGGGAGTAGCGATCCCGAGCCGTATCCGCCCAGCGCGATGAGCGTCCAACGCGTGCGCCGACGCAGTTCGCGGGCGGCCACTCCCTCCGCCAGACCGATGATCATCTCGTCGGTCAGACGCGCGAGCCGCCGCGCCGGGGGTGTTCCCGGCACGGCGGCTCGAATCAGCTCCTGCCGCTCCTGGAGATAGCGGCGCACGACGCCGTCCTACAGGGCTTCCGGGCCGCGTTCGCCCGTACGGATCCGGACCGCGCCCTCGCAGTCGTAGATGAACACCTTGCCGTCACCTATCTTGCCCGTGCGTGCCTGCTCGACGATCGCTTCTTCGACGGCGGTCGCCAGGTCGTCCTCGACTACGACCTCGAGCTTGACCTTCGGTCGGAAGTCGACGGTGTACTCGGCACCCCGGTAGATCTCGGTGTGTCCCTTCTGGCGTCCGAAACCCTTCACCTCGTAGGCGGTAAGCCCTGCGACGCCCAGCTTGTTCAACGCGTCCTTCACGTCTTCGAGCTTATGCGGCTTGACGATGGCCTCGATCTTCTTCACGTTCGCTTCCCTTCTCGCGTAGCGTGCTCCGCAGCGGCGGGCACGTGTCTCGTACAGGTCGGGACCGTCCCTACAGCACGTACCCGCTCTCGGCGTGCTCGGTCAGATCGCAACCGGTCTCCTCGGCCTCTTCATCGACGCGCAAGCCGATGACGAGATCGATGAGCTTGAGGATGATGAAGCTTGCGACGAACGAGAACACGATGGTCACGACCACGCCTATCGCCTGCTCGAGGATCAGGCCGCCGCGGCCCACGTCGGCAAGCACTTCGGCGAGGTCGGCATAGATGAGTGTGCTGGCGAGCACACCGGTGAGGATGGCGCCCACCGTGCCGCCCACACCGTGGATACCGACGACGTCGAGCGCGTCGTCGAAGCGGAACCGCTCCTTGAGCGAGAGGCCGAGGAAGCAGAGCACACCGGCGGCCAGACCGATGAGGATGCCGGACATCGGGGTCACGAACCCGGCTGCGGGCGTGATGCCCACGAGGCCTGCGACGGCCCCTGAGGCCGCGCCGAGCGTGGTGGGCTTGCCGCGCTTGATCCACTCGGCGGCGAGCCAGCCGAGCATACCGGCCGCAGCGGCAAGGTGCGTCGCGAGGAACGCGGTGCCGGCGAGCTCGTCGGCGGCAAGGGCCGAGCCGGCGTTGAATCCGAACCAGCCGAACCAGAGCATCCCTGCACCAAGTACGGTCATCGGAAGGTTGTGCGGCGTGAAAGCGGTCGTGCCGTATCCCTTGCGCTTGCCGAGCACGATGGCGCCCGCCAACGCCGCGGCTGCCGAGGCGATGTGTACGACGGTGCCTCCCGCGAAGTCGAGCGCGCCCCGCTCCGCAAGGAAGCCGCCGCCCCAGACCATGTGCGCCATCGGCGCGTAGACGACGATCGACCACACCGTGATGAAGATCGCGTACGCGCTGAACTTCATGCGCTCGGCGAAAGCGCCGGAGATAAGCGCGGCGGTGATGACGGCGAACATGCCCTGGAACGCGATGAAGACGGGCAGCGGGATCGTGCCCTCCATCTCGCCGAGGGTGCCCGCGAGCCCGATGTGCTCGAAGCTGCCCATGAAGGAGCCGAGCGCCCAGTCAGTCGAGCCGAACGCGATCGTGTAGCCCACGAGCGCCCAAACGACGGAGATGATGCCCATCGCGAAGAACGAGTGCATGATCGTCGAGAGCACGTTCTTCGAGCGCACGAGGCCCCCGTAGAACAGTGCGAGCCCCGGCACCATGAAGAGCACGAGCGCCGAGGACATCAAGATGAACGCGGTATCACCGTAGTCGATCTGTCCCATTTTCTCTCCCTTTCTCCGTTCCGGCACGCCGGCACCTTGCGGTCCTGCGGTTTTCCAGCGCGTTGCTGAGACGTTACGGGGGGTGTGTTTCGGAGGTGTTTCGGTGTGGTTGCGGGGAGATGAAAGGTTAGGGGGATGGAGTGACCCGTACGAAATCGCCGAGAACGCGCATCGAGTCCAGCGCTCATCTGGGTAGGTCGCTACCTACACGCGGACGCCACAAGGGAAGCGCGTTGGACATACGCGTAGAGTCGCATGAGCCAGAGAATTCACGGTGAAGTGCTAGCGCGCGCCTGTCTCGCCAGGATCGATCAGGCGTGACCACTAGCTTCCAGCGGCGTCGTCTGGACACAAGCAAGACGTATGCATATCATCAGAGAAGATTATATGTTGGGTTGAGACGTTCCCGTCAGAGAGGAGCCGCTAATGGTTTCGAAGTATCGCGCCATGCTCGCGTCGCTCACCGTGTTCGTGCTCGCCTTCGGGCTGATTGGCGTTGTGGGCTGCGCGGAGGAGGTCGTAGACGAAGCGCCTGAGGTTGAAGAGACCGAGCTAGCCGAGGAGGCCTCGGGTCTCGATGCGTTCGCAGGCCTTGAAGGCGCCATCGACATCGCAGGCGGCACCGCGCATATCCCCGTCATGGAGGCTGCTGCGGCCGACGTCATGCGCGCGCACGACGATATCGTGATCACCGTCGCCGGCGGGGGTTCTGGTGTGGGCATACAGCAGGTCGGCGAGGGTCTCGTGGACATCGGCAACTCAGGCCGTGAGCCCAAGGACGAGGAGTTCGAGCAGTATCCGGACCTCGAGCTCTTCGCATTCGCGATCGACGGGGTCACCGTGATCGTCCACCCCGAAAACCCGGTCCGTGACCTGTCGACCGAGCAGGTACAGGGCATCTTTGCCGGC
>SKKZ01000019.1 GCA_007123455.1 Coriobacteriia bacterium
CCACCCGAGACGCGATCGAGCAGCTCCCGGAGACGGAGCTGCTCGGGACCGATGCCGTCGATGGGCGAGATCACGCCGCCGAGCACGTGGTAGAGGCCACGGAACTCCCCGGTCCTCTCGATGGCGACCACGTCACGCGGCTCCTCGACCACACAGAGGAGCTTCGTGTCGCGCTCGGGGTCCGCGCACACCTCGCACAGCTCGGCCTCCGCGAAATCGAAGCACTGAGGACATACGTGGATGGAGCGCTTGACGTCGAGCAGCGCGGTCGCAAGCCGTTCGATGACTTCCTCATCTGAGCGCAGGACGAAGTATGCGATGCGCTGAGCAGACTTCGGCCCGATGCCGGGAAGCCGCTCCAGTTCCTCGAGAAGGCGCGCTATCGGGGGTGCGTACAGCACGTCAGACCGCTACATGAGACCGGGGATGTTCATGCCCCCGGTGACCGCTGCCATCCTGCTCGAGGCCAGCTCCTGGGCCTGCCGAAGCGCTTCGTTCACCGCAGCCGACACGAGGTCCTCGAGCATGGCAACGTCGTCGGGATCCACGGTCGATGGATCGATGACGATGCGGTCGAGCTTGAGGTCGCCGGTCATGACGGCCTTGACCGCGCCGCCGCCGACGGAGGCCTCCACCGTCTCGGCAGCGAGCTCTTCCTGCACGCGCGCCATGTCGGCCTGCATCTTCTGGGCCTGCTTCATCATGCTTGCGAGATTCTGCTTCACTCTCTCAGTCCTTTCCCTCGGGTTCGTGGGGATGCTCTGCGATCATCTGGGCACCGAGCTCATCGATGAGCAGCCGCTCGATGTCGTCATGGGGTCCCGCCTCCGCCCGCTTCGCCGGAACGTTCGCTTCCGGTGACGGTTCCGGAGTCGTCTCGTCCCCCCCGTCCGAGGGAGGGACGTCGGCATGCACGGCTTGATTCTCGACCGGCTCTGCCCCCGGTGCCCGTACCGCACCGCGACCGAGCTGGAAGCGAAAGGGCGGAGCACCGCCGAGCACGGTCGCCAGTCCACGACGCAACAGCTGTGAAGTATCGGGATCCGCCGCCTGCTTCAGGCGGAACGCGGCATCGGCGGGAAACTCGATGACGAGGGTCTCACCATCGGCATCGATGTCGATCTCGGTCCCGTCGAAGATCGCAGCCCTCGTCGACTTGATCTTGCGGACTTCGGCGACGACCCCGGGCCACGCTCGCTTCACTCGCGCCCGGTCGAGCTTGCCCGGGACCCCCGCCGACTCGACGGACACCGGCTCGGCTGCCGGCGAGGGCGCGGCCACAACGGGAGTGGCGGATACCGGCCCGGGCTCCGGAACGGACACGGACGGCCGTTCGCGAGGCGGAGCATCCGGCAGTGCCGGCGCAGTCAGCGACACACCCGTCTCCAGCGCGGCCAGACGCTCGGCAAGGGCTTCGAGGGTGACCTCGCCCTGGGGGCGTGCAAGCCGCGTGAGCGCCACCTCGAGAGCGAGACGCGGATCGGGAGACCACCGCAGCTCGCCCACAAGCTCGGCAAGCACGTCAAGGACCCGGGAGAGGCGGTCAGGGCCGAACGCGGCCGCTTGACCGGAAAGCCGGGCGGCGTCCGCGCTCGTGACGTCAACGATACCTGCGGCATCACCGACGGCCGAGACGACGTAGAGGTCGCGCATGTGACCGACGAACTCGCGAACGAACTCGGGTATATCGATCCCGGACGCAGTGAGACGCGCGACGAACCTGAAAGCCCCTGCGACGTCACGCTCCGCCACGAGATCCCCGAGCTCGAACAGGAGCGCGCTGTCCACCTCGCCGAGCAGGCTCTCGACGTCCTCAAGCGAGATCTCGCCACCGGAGAACGCGGCAAGCTGCTCGAGGGTAGATATCGCGTCGCGCATGCCGCCACCGGCGTGCTTGGCGATGAGCGCAAGTCCCCCTTCGGCCACGGTCATGCCCTCGCGTCCGGCGATGTCCCCGAGGTGCTCGACGATATCTTCCATACCGATGCGATGGAAGTCGAAACGCTGGCAGCGCGAGTGGATGGTCTCGGGCACCTTGTGCGGATGCGTCGTGCACAAGACGAAGACCGTGTGCGGTGGCGGCTCCTCGATGCTCTTGAGCAACGCATTGAATGCATGCGTCGAGAGCATGTGGACCTCATCGATTATGTAGACCTTCCACCGCCCGCGCGTCGGAGCATACGCAAGTCGACCAATGATCTCCTCGCGGACGATGTCGACCTGGGTGCGGGAAGCGGCGTCGAGCTCGTAGACGTCCGGGTGACGCCCCTCCGTGACATCAATGCACTGCTCGCAGGTACTGTCTGGCACGGGCGTCGGACCCTGCTCGCACTGGAGTGCCTTCGCCAGGATCCGGGCGGTCGTGGTCTTGCCCGTACCCCGCGGGCCCGTGAACAGATACGCGTGAGCAACGGCCCCGTCGGCGATCGCGTTGCGCAGCGTCCGCGTCACGTGTGCCTGTCCGACGACATCCTCGAAACACTGCGGACGATACTTGCGATAGAGGGACTGGTGGGCCATGCGGCACCTTTCGCGCGTCGTATTCCTGCCACGAGTATAGCCGCCGCTACGACATCCGGCGGAGACGCGGCGGCGCCCCCGAGCGAGGCCCGGACGCTCGGCAGAGGACGCTTATGGCTGCTTCCTTCCGGACCTGACCAGGTTCACGCCGTACCGCCGTCCGGACCCCGGTCGAGGGCGCCGCGCGCGGATTTCTCAGTATACGTTCCTTCATGCTCTCGGCCAACCCGCTTGTCACTGCCAGTCCGGGGAACATTCACAAGTATCAGGAAGGGAGGCCGTCACCATGGACGAACGCGACCGCAAGAAGCTCAACAGGCTTGCCCGCCACGACGGGTGGCCGGCCGTCTCCGTCTATATGCCGATGCACCGCGCCGGCCCGGAGACGCAGCAAGACCCCATCAGACTCAAGAACCTCCTTACCGGGGCAGACGAGTCACTCGTATCGGGAGGGATGCGCTCACCTGACGCGGAGAAGTTCCTCGCAGACGCGTGGAAGCTGCAACAGGACCCGACCTCGTGGCGAGGGGGCGCCGAAGGACTCGCGCTCTTCATCGGGCCGGAGACGTTCGAGGTGCTACGCACATCCCGGCCGTTGCCGGAACGCTTGCGCGTCGGCACGCGATTCCTGCTCAGGCCACTCATGCCCGCACTCGCACCCGCTCTGCGCTTCTTCGTGCTGGCATTCAGCCAGAACAAAGTGAGGTTGCTCGAGGGAACCGCCGAAGAGGTACGTGAGCTCGAGCCCGAGGGGATCCCGCAGGGACTTGCGGACGCACTGAAGTACGACGACTACGAAGCACAGGTTCAGTTCCACTCGCGCACCCCTGCAGCCGCAGCCGGGGCGGGCCGCCGGGCGGCTATCTTCCACGGACACGGAGGCACGGGCGAGACCGCGATAGACGACCTGTTCCGCTACTTCCGGCTCGTGGACACGGGCCTGAAAGAACTGGTACCGCCGGATGTGCCGCTGGTGCTTGCGGGAGTGGACTTCCTCTTCCCGATCTACCGCGACGCGAACACGCACCCCCGCCTGGTGCCGCAGGGCATTCCGGGCAATCCCGACGAGCAGCCTGCGCGTGAGATCCACGCCGAGGCGCTTAAGCTCCTCGAACCCCACCTGTCGGCAGACCTCGCGCGGGCGATGGAAGCGTATGCCGAGGGCCGCAGTGGCGAGACTGCCTCGGGGGACCTGCGCCGCATCGTGCCGGCGGCTGTTGAAGGACGCATCGATACCCTCATCGTGGGCGACCAGGACACTGCGTGGGGTTCGTACGACAGCGCCGCGGACAGCATGACGCTACGTTCCGAGCCGGACAACGGAGACATCGATCTGCTCGATCACGCCGCGACGGCAACACTGTTGCACGGAGGCACCGTGCACGTATTGCCGGCCGAGGAGGTGCGCGAGGCCACCGGATCCGACGCCGCTGCTGTCTTCCGCTACTAGACGCAAGGGAGGCTACGCGCTGACAGAAGCTCACGACAACCGATCCGGAGCAGACCGGCGCTCCGGGTGCGAGCCCACTTCGGCAGACACCCAGCAGAGGCTTGCCGAAGAGCGCACAGCGATGGCGCTCCAGCGCACGGCGCTCTCCAACGAGCGCACGCTTAACTCGTGGCTGCGAACCGGTCTTGCCACAGTGGCCGCCGGCTTCACCATCGGTATCGTGCTCGGCCAGGAGGGTCCGCTCGGACCGGCACGGACCTTCGGCATCGTGCTGATAGCCGTCGGAGGGCTTATCTGCGTTGTGGGACTGTTGCGCTACCGTTCGCTCCGCGCCCGTCTCGGACCCGATGACGTCTCTTCGGTCCCGCTCTGGCTGCTCGAACTGCTCGTGGGCTTCTTCCTGGTCGCCTCGCTCGTTGGAGCCGCCCTCCTGCTCAGATCCTGAGGAGACGTATCGAAGCCGGCGGCTTAGGGAAGTAACTTGTCAACAGGAAACCGGGTTCACTGAGAGGTGGTACCAGCGTGGCAAAGATCATCCAGCTCTATCTGCTCACCGTTGTCGTCTTCTTCGCGATCGATCTGGTGTGGCTGACTGTGGTCGCGAGGGACTTCTACCAGGCACAGATCGGTCCGCTGCTCAAGAGCCCCGCCAACCTGCCCGTCGCGGCCGGTTTCTACCTCTTCTACATAGTGGGTATCCTCGTCTTCGCGGTCATCCCCGGCATCGAAAAAGGCGTCTTGCTGGAAGCGGTCTGGCGTGGAGCGCTCTTCGGCGCACTTGCATACGGGACCTACGACCTGACCAATCTCGCCACGCTCGAGGGCTACACCTGGCAGGTGGCCGTCGTCGATATCACATGGGGCACCGTGCTCACAGGCACTGTCGCCGCAGCCAGCTATCAGATCGCACGCTGGATCAACGTGTGACGTCCGCTCGGCTCACCCTTCGGTCGAGCGACTCCTACGCTCACGAGCTCGCATCGCGATCTTGAACAACTCGTCGACGAACATCACCGAAGAACCGACTGCGAGAGCAACGCCCCATTGGGCGAGGCCTATCGATGTCGTACCCAGTACCTGCTGGGCGGGACCCCAGTAGAGCACGACCATCTGCAGTACCGCGGCAACCGCGATGCCTGCCAGGAGCAACTTGTTGCCGAAAGGATTCATGCGGAAGATCGAAGTGCTCATCGAGCGGGTCGACACCGCGCGCCACCACTCAAAAGCGACGAGCGTCGTGAAGGCCATCGTCTGACCCGTGACGTGATCGTATGTGTTCTCGTAGTAGTTGAACACGGTGAGCGTACCGAGTGCGATAACAGGGGCGAGTGTGAGTACACGCACCATCATCATCCGGGTGAGGATTCCCTCTTTGGGCGAGCGTGGCGGCCGCTTGAGTACATCACCGTGTTTGGGTTCGAGGCCTAGGGGAAGTACCGACACACCGTCAGTAACGAGGTTCACCCAAAGGATCATGATCGCGGTGAACGGCAGCGGAAAGGCGAGGACGAGTGCGGCCGTGATCGCGATAATCTCGCCGAGGTTGGTCGTGATCAGGAACATCACGACACGACGCAGGTTGCCGAAGATCACCCTGCCTTGCTCCACGGCCGAAACGATGGTGGCGAAATCGTCGTCGGTGAGCACCATATCGGATGCTTCCTTGGCGACCTCGGTTCCGGTGATTCCCATCGCAACACCGATGTCGGCCTGCTTGAGCGCGGGTGCGTCGTTCACGCCGTCGCCGGTCATCGCCACGACCTCGTCGTGAGCCTTGAGAGCCCGGATGATGCGCAGCTTGTGCGATGGTGTCGTACGCGCGAACACCTCGATGTCGCGTACACGCTCAGCGAGCTCGTCGTCATCCATCTCCTCGAGGTCCTGACCGGTGACTATCTCCTCGTCTCCAGCGTCCTCGGAGAGGATCTTCGCCCTGCGGGCGATCGCGGCAGCTGTGGTCGCATGGTCTCCTGTGATCATCTTGACGTCCATGCCTGCCTCGTGAGCGGCCTTTATCGCCTCGATCGCGGCCGGTCGCGGCGGATCCAGGAGGCCCCACAAACCGAGGAAGACAAGTCCGGATTCGACATGGGAGCGGTCAGCCTCGTCTCCGTCATGCCCGGGACGATAGGCTCCCGCGATCACCCTGAGTGCCTCGTCTGCGAACGACTCCGCGACGCTCTCGATCTCCGCGCGCATCTCGTCGTCGAGGGGTTGCTCCTCGCCATCGATGAGGACCGACTCGCTGAACTCGAGAATGCGCTCGAGTGCGCCCTTCACGTGCAGCGCCGCTGTCTCTTCCGTCTTGTCGAGGGTCGCCATGTACTTGTACTTGCTGGAGAACGGTATCTCGTCGAGCCGGTGATGCTCGCTTTCCAGACCGCACTTCGAAAGCCCTCGCTTGCGTGATGCGGTCAGCAGGGCTCCCTCGGTCGGATTGCCCTCGATCAGCCAGCGCCCCTCTTCACGCTGGAGAGTAGAGTTGTTGGCCAGGCAGCCGATCGAGAGCAGCCGATCGAGTTCGGCAAGCCCCTGCGCATCGTCATCGAGCGGCTCACCGTCGTCTGTCGTGAATTCGCCTTCCGGCTCGTAACCCTCTCCGGTAACGCGGAACGACTCACCGCCCGCCCACATGCGGGTGACGGTCATCTCGTTACGCGTGATCGTGCCTGTCTTGTCCGAACAGATGACAGTTGTCGAACCGAGTGTCTCCACTGCCGGAAGACGTCTCACTATGGTCCCGCGCTCGGCCATTCTCTGAACACCGAGGGCAAGCACTACGCTGATGACCGCCGGCAGTCCCTCGGGAATGGCGGATACGGCTGCAGCAACCGAGAAGAGAAGCATCTCGTAGAGTTCCTCACCACGGCCGATGCCGATGGCGAAGATCACACCGGCGAACACGACGGCAGCCACTCCGACGAAGAGGCCGAGACTGGAGAGACGTCGCTGGAGCGGTGTCTCCATCTGCTCGACGGACTGCACGTCACCGGCGACTTCACCGATCGCCGTGTCCATGCCGATCGCCACGACGACTGCTCGACCCTTGCCGTCCGTGACATTCGTCGATGACCAGACCATGTTGCGTCGGTCTGCGAGCGAGGCCGACTCGTCGAGCACGTCCGCTTCTTTGTTGACGGTGCTCGACTCACCCGTGAGTGCGGACTCGTCGACTTGCAGTTCGGTCGAATCAAGGACACGGGCGTCAGCCGCTACGAGATCACCTGCCTCGAGCAGGAGCACGTCGCCGAGGACGACGTCCTCGGCGGGAATGACCTCGGTCTCGCCACTCCGGAGTACGCGGGCACGGGGCGCCGCCATCCGTCGCAAGGCATCGAGCGTTTTCTCGGCCCGCCACTCCTGGCTGACCCCGATGAGCGTGTTGAAGACGACCACTGCACTGATGACGCCCGCGTCGACGTAGTGCTCCGCGAGGACGGAGATACCCGCCGCGACTATGAGGAGATAGATCAGGGGGCTCTTGAGTTGCTTGAGCACGAGACCGGACACCGTGACGCCCTTCTCGGCAGTGAGGGTGTTGGGACCATGCTCTTCGAGACGCTCGGGAGGCTCGTCTTCTGCAAGGCCGTCAAAGGACGAGCCGAGCGCATCGAGCACCTCCTCGGCCGATTTCGCGTGCCAGAGCTTCTTGGTATCGGGAGTGGGGCTAGCCATAATGGTAGTGAGGCGACCTCGATTGGTCGGCGCGTCACCTCCTGCGTCGGTTTGGCAACAAGGCTGGCGGCGTCGCCGACCCTCGTGGTCAGCGGCGAGCGGCGATTCCGTACATGGGTTCTATACCCCATGTGCCCTGCGTGTTCTGCCGGAACAACCCGGGTACGACGCCCCTCAGATGGGGATGGCCCCGTGGCGGGCAAAGGGAGAAGGGCAGATTCTTGGATCGGATGAACAGCGCACGCACGGAGCCTCGGAGGCGTCTACCCGTGCTCCGCACGCTCCTACTCGGGATAGCCACACTTCTGGGTATCGCTCTGGCGGCATTCCTTGTCTGGACCCTGACCCCGTACCGGGCAGATGCAACGGCGCGCCAAGCGATGCAGAGCGCCGCAGGGGTGACCGTGACAGAGGGCCGCGAAGGCATCGTCTTCTCCCCCGCCGATGACCCGGCAGCAGGCCTCATCCTGTACCCGGGCGGCCGGGTCGAAGCTGCTGCGTATGCTCCGCTCGCACGTATGATCGCTGAAGAGGGATATCTAGTCGTCGTCCAGCCGATGCCGCTCAACCTGGCGGTATTCGGTATCGGCCGCGCCGAGCGGGCGATCGATGCATATCCCGACCTTACTACCTGGGCCGTGGGCGGGCACTCACTCGGCGGGTCGATGGCAGCCGAGTTCGCTGCACGTGAGCCCGAGCGCGTTTCGGGACTCGTACTGATCGCCTCCTATCCTGCCTCCTCGCGAGACCTATCCGGGGCCGACCTGACCGCCGTGACGCTTCACGCCACCAACGATGGTCTGGTCACGGCGGTCCAGATCGAGGACGCACAGCTCAGACTTCCGCCCTCGTCACGAGTCGTGCTGATCGAGGGCGGAAACCACGCTGGATTCGGCTCGTACGGTGAACAGCGTGGTGACGGCCGATCGTCATTGCCGGAAGGTGAGCAAACGGCGATTGCAGCCGAGGCTGTGACCGAACTGCTCGGCTCTCTCGCCGAGTGAACTGTGGCACTGTCCTGATGAAGCGGAATATGCATGTTACGCTGCTCAAGCGCACTGCGCAGGGTGCCGATACCCCTCACAGGGAATTCACTTCGTGACCACGCCGGTGCGCCGGGACGCGTGCCGATGAACGAATGGTGAGAGGGGGTCGCATGCCGCTGGATGACAGGCTCATCGAGCTGGTGAGCCGCGCGCATGACGGCTCACCACACCCCGTGGTCTGCGTCCTGCCCGACCTCACCATCGCCTACGCAAACACCGCTGCCGAAGCCGAGGCCGGGGCCGGATCGCTCGTCGGCACCCGATGTCACGACTCGTTGGCCGGCTCGCCGGCACCGTGTGCCGGATGCATGGCGCGCTCGGTGTTCGAAGACGGAAAGGCGCGCACCCGGACCCGCCACACGACAGGGACGGCAGGGCCTGAGCGCTGGATAATCGAGCACTGGCAGCCTGTTCTCGATGAGCATGGCGACGTTGCGTGTGTGATCAAGACGTCCCGCGACGATACCGAGAATCGCCTCGCCCTGAGGACCGAAGGCTCGCCGGGACATCTTGCCGCCGAACGCGACCGCATGCAGGAGTTCCTCGATGCTACCGCCGCTGTGATCATGACGATCGACAGCGACGGTGTCGTGACGCGCATCAACCGTACCGGCCGGGCGGTCCTCGGCCGGGAGGAGTCCGAGATCCTAGGTAAGAACTGGCTCGAAGACTTCGTCCCTTTGGAGCAGCGCGACGAGTGCCGCGAGCGCTTCCGCAAAGTTATGAGCGGCGACTTCGACGTCGCCGACTCGCCCTGCGAGCACGATGTGGTGCGACCCGACGGCAGCGTGCGACGTGTCGAGTGGCATAACGCCGTCATGCACGACGAGTCGGGCACGATCAGCGGGATGCTGTGTTCCGGCATAGACGTCACTCGCCGTCTGGAAGCCGAGGAGGAGCTCCGCTTTCGCTCGACCGTACTCGACAAGGCAAACGATGCGGTAGTGGTGCACGATCCCGTAGGGACACCGGTCTATGCGAACCAGCGTGTCTGTGCGATGTGCGGCTACAGCCGTGAGGAGTTCCTCGGCCTGGAGCCCTTCGGGTGGCTCGATCCCGAGCACCGCGAGGTCCACGAGACGGTGCGCGAGGCGCTCTCTCGCACCGGCGCGGCCATCTTCGAGACACTCTATCTGGCCCGCGACGGTACACGCATCCCGGTCGAGGTCCATGCGACCGCCACGGAGGTCAGCGGCCTCGAAGTGATCGTCACAGCCGGACGCGACATCAGCGACCGCAAACGTTCGGAACAGTCGATGACCCGGCTTGCCTTCTACGATCCCCTGACGGGGCTTGCGAACCGCGCGCTCTTCCTCGACCGCCTGCGCCACGCCTCGTCGGCGAGCCGACGCACAGGAGAGCGGCTCGCGGTGGCCTTCGTCGACCTGGATCACTTCAAGCAGATCAACGACAGTCTCGGCCACCCGACCGGAGACGCCGTCCTCATGGAGATCGCGCGCCGGATCAAGTCGCGGATGCGTGACGCCGACACGGTCGCCCGGCTTGGAGGCGATGAGTTCACCGTGCTCATGTCCGGCATCGGCACCGCGGAAGACGCCGAGCGGGTCGCGGCCAAGCTGCTCGAGTGCTTCCGGGAACCCGTGACCGTCTCCGGCCGCGAAGTGTTCGTGACCGCAAGCATCGGTGTGGCACTCGGCTCGGCGGAGGAACAGGAGGACGTCGGAGCACTGCTCGGTCGTGCCGACACCGCTATGTACCGGGCCAAGCGCGGGGGACGTGACACTTATTGCCTGCATGACGCGGCTATCACTGATGAATCAAGAGAACTGTTCGGCTTGAAGAACGACTTGCACGGTGCGGTCGAGCGCGGCGAGCTCGAACTGCGCTTCCTGCCGATAGTCCGGGTCGCCGACGGCGTCGTGACCGGGCTCGAAGCACTGATGCGCTGGAACCACCCCGAGATGGGACAGATCGCTCCGTCGACATTCCTCCCGCTTGCCGAGGAGTCTGAACTGATTGTAGAGATAGGGACGTGGGCGATGCGCCGCGCCTGCGAACATTTCGGCCAGTGGCGCACTCAGGGCCTGCTTTCCGAGGCCCGGCTCACCGTCAACCTCTCGGCCCGCCAGTTCGCCGACCCGACGCTGGCGCGGCGCATAGGGACCCTGCTCTACGAGAACGGATTCGAGCCCTCGGCCCTCGAGCTCGAGATAACCGAGGGGACCTTCAGGACCGGCGAGGGCCTGCACGCCACCTGGAACGAACTGCGCGACCTGGGCGTGAGGATATCGATCGACGATTTCGGGCGCGGGCATTCCTCCCTCGACCAGCTGCTGCGATTCGAGGTGGACGCACTCAAGATCGACCGGGAGTTCGTCCGCGGACTCGGGCGGGAGGCACGCTCGACCGCCGTATGCCGCGCCGTCATCTCCATAGCACGCCAGCTCGGCATCACGGTGGTTGCCGAAGGTGTCGAGACGCGCATCCAGCACGCGTGCCTCCGCGCCGAGAAGTGCGACGAGATGCAGGGCTACCTGATCAGTCCCGCGCTTCCCGCGGCGTCACTCGAGCCACTCCTCCGAGAGCCGAGCCTCATGCACTGGCGGAACCTCTCCTCCGCGCGTCAGGGTCGGGCCCGCTGACATCTGCGCCGAGTTCTGGAACTCTCACGAAGCCTTGACCGCCTCCCGGCTCTCGGGGTCGAAGATGTGCATCCTCTCCATGTCGATCACGACCTCGACCTCGTCGCCGGCAACCACTTCCGTGCGTGGATCGACGCGCGCCAGCAGCTTCGTCTCACCGGCGAGCAGGTGCAGGAAGACCTCGTTTCCCATCGGCTCGGTGACGTCCACTTTCACGGTGGTTGGCGCGGCTGTGATGCCCGATGGTACGTAGTGCGTGTCGTGGATATTCTCCGGCCGGACACCGAATATCATGCGGCTGCCGAGGAGCGGACGCACCTCATCTGCCCGGTCGTCTGGAACATCCACCGAAAAGCCGTCGCCCTCGAGGCTGACTCCCTCGCCGTTCTCGACCACTTCGGCATCGAAGAAGTTCATCGACGGCGACCCGATGAATCCGGCTACGAAGACATTGACCGGCTCTTCGTAGAGCTGCTGGGGGCTTCCCACCTGCTGGATGATCCCCTCGTTCATGACGGCGATGCGGTCGGCCATCGTCATGGCCTCGACCTGGTCGTGCGTGACATAGACGAACGTGGTGCCGAGGCGCTTGTGCAGCTTGCTGATCTCGGCACGTGTGTGCACGCGAAGCTTGGCGTCGAGGTTCGAGAGAGGTTCGTCGAGCAGGAAGACTTGCGGTTCCCGCACGATTGCGCGGGCGACCGCCACCCGCTGACGCTGTCCCCCGGAGAGTTGCCCGGGCTTTCGGTCGAGCAGGTTGTC
>SKKZ01000120.1 GCA_007123455.1 Coriobacteriia bacterium
CCTCACACCATCGTGACGAGCCCCCGTCTATACCTTGTTGGTGAAGCTCACGAATTTCGTGTATCGCTCGTTGAAGACGAGCGGCACCGAGCCGGTCGGCCCGTTCCGGTGCTTCGCGACGATGATCTCCGCCATCCCCTTCTGGGGACGATCCCCCTCGTCGTCTTCGGGCCTCGGGTCAGTGTTGCGGTCGATGAACATGACCACGTCAGCATCCTGCTCGATGGCTCCTGACTCGCGCAGGTCCGAGAGTTGAGGACGTTTGCCCGCACGCTGCTCGACCGCTCGTGACAGCTGCGACAATGCAAGAACAGGTACGCCGAGTTCCTTCGCGAGTATCTTGAGCCCACGACTGATTTCGGCGATCTCGGTCTGGCGGTTCTCCGAGCGGCGGTTCTGGGGCTGCATGAGCTGCAGGTAGTCCACGATAATGAGGCCGTTCGGTTTGTCCCGCAGTTGCCTCCGGGCCTTCGCCCGAACCTCGAGGATCGAGATAGCGGGGGAGTCATCGACGAAGAAGTCGAGATTCGCCAGTTGCCCCATCGCCCGATGGATGCTCGACCAGTCGGCGTCTTTGATCCGGCCGGTCCTCACGTCCTGTGAGTTGATGCGAGCCTCGGAACAGAGTACGCGCTGGATGAGCTGCTCGGCTGCCATCTCAAGGCTGAAGAGAGCGACCGACGAACCGGCTTTGGCAGCGTTCACCGCGATGTTCAACGCAAAGGCGGTCTTCCCGACAGCAGGCCGTGCAGCCAGGATGATGAGGTCGCCACGATGCAGACCGGCCAGGAGCTTGTCGAGGTCCTCGAATCCGGTGGGGGCCCCACTGATATGCTCCTGACGCTCGAAGAGCTCCTCGAGCTGCTTGAAGCTGTCTTTGAGCAGCTCCTCCATTCCCTGGAAGTTGCTGCTCACCCGCTTGTTGGTGACTTGGAACAGCGTGCGCTCCGCCTCCTCGACAACCTCCTGCATGTCATCGGGCGCCTCGTATCCAAGAGATGCGATATGACTTGCCGCGCCGATGAGTTCCCTCAGCATCGACGTCCGCTGCACGATCTCCGCGTAGCGCGCGGCGTTTGCAGCCGTCGGAACGACCCCGGTGATGTCGAGAAGGTAAGCCTTGCCCCCGACCTGTTCGAGCTGGCCGACGGAATCCAGACGATCAGCCACGCTTACCTGGTCGATCGGGACCGCCCGGTTGGAGAGGTGCTGAATCGCCTCGAATATCCTCTGGTGGCTGGGTCGGTAGAAGTCCTCGCGGTCCACAGCGGCGACCCCGACCTCGACCGCCTCGGACGAGAGGAACATCGAGCCGAGAAGTGCCTGTTCTGCTTCAACGTTGTGAGGCGGAACCCGCAACGACATCGCCGACGGTGCCGCAAGTGTTCCACGAACCTCGCTCATGTCCCCTCCATAATGCCGGCCAGAGTACATCTACGAACCGCGTGCCTGATCGTTCCCGGCCGCAAGAACGCTCCGATTCTAGCTGAGGGGTCTGACATCTCGGCAGGCTGCTACTCGGCTGTCCACAGAGTTGCGCGCAGAATACCTCCGGATACGGGGGTTATCCCCCGTATCCACAGATTCGTGAGTCCTTCCTGCGACACAACGCGAAGACGCCGCCCCGGGGGACGGCGTCTTCGCACGTTCGATTCGAAAGCCGAAGCTACTCCGTCGGCTCCTCGGCCTCGGGCTCCTCGATAGACTCCTCGGCCTCGGCTTCTGACTCGGCAGCAGCCTCTTCTTCCGCTTCGACCGCAGCGATGACCTCGGCCACGGTCGGCTCCGCCGGTGCTACCTCGCCGCCCTCGGGTACGACCACGACGACGACTTCCGTCTTGATATCACGGTAGACCTGCACGGTGACCACGTGCTCACCGAGCTCCTTGATGTGGCCATGCACGTCGACCTTACGGCGGTCCACCTCGGCTTCGAGCTGATCGGCGATCGCATCGACGATCATCGGTGAAGTGACCGAGCCGAACAAGCGACCCTCTTCACCCGCCTTTGCCTCGATAGTTACGCGTCCGCCTTCGAGACGATCGGCCAGCGTGCGAGCCTCACCGATTCGCGTCTCTTCACGCTTGAGAATGTTGCCCTTGCGGGCATCGAGCTGCTTAAGGTTGCCGGGCGTCGCCTCGATGGCGAGCTTGCGCGGAAGCAGATAGTTCACTGCATAACCGCGGGCGACTTCTACGACGTCGCCTTCCCCGCCCTTCCCCTTCAGCTCCTGTGTCAGGATGACCTTCATCACGTACTCCTTGTCCGTCGCCGACGCATTGTCGCCGGCACGAGCGTGCTTATGACTCTAGTTCCCGCCGTCCCCATCCTCAACCCTCTCGGTTGCGGAGGAGTCCTCGCGGGGCAACTTCCTGAAGTTCGCCCAGAAATCGATCAGTCCCACAATACTTATGAGCGGCACGATGCTGTCGGCGATAACGAGCAGCACGTATCCGATGCCGCGAAGCCACTTCCCGAATCCGATACGCCGGTAGAATGCCGATACCACTCCGAGGCCCTGTGCCAGCAGCAGCAAGCGTACCCCGAGAAGCAGGTTCAGGCCTACCGTCGTCGCCACAGCACCTTCGCCCATGGCCCGGCCTGCCGCCAGAAACACGAAAGCGCCGATGAACGGCCACAGCACGTGCGGACTCAGATCCAGCGCATCGAGACGGGGCAACCGCTGGACTTCGGCCCCGGTCCGACTCGCCGCCCATCCCGCCACGGCGATCGACAGGACCGCTGCAATCAGGGCACTCGCGAAGTAGTCTACAGGCCAGAGACGAAACATCACGTCTGCCAGCACATCAGGCTCTACTCCGAAGAGCGTCCCGTCCGCGTTGAGACCGTCGGCGGCCTCAACGAACCCGGTCACAGCCGCTTGTGCAGCCTCTCGCGTCTGTACGAGAAACGTCGTCCCCCGCAACCACGCGGTGAGCGCAGAGGAAGCAAGCCGGCCCGCAGCGAACACCGCCGTCAGGAACGTGACGCCGACGAGTGCCGGACGTCGCTGCATGCCCCCGACTGCGAAGAGCAGCGCCACGAATCCCGGCGCCAGCAGCATCGCCCCGGGAGGAAGCATGAAGGTGCCGATCGCCACCGCCATGCCCGCCGCGAACGCCGCGAGGACGACCCTGCCACGGAATATCAAGCCGGCCAGTCCTGCTGCTGCCAGCGGGAACCCTACAACCGGCAGCAGGGACGCAATCAGGCCTCCGAAGACGACCGCGCCGGAGAGCAGCACCGCGTCCCGTGTGGGAGAGAAACCCGGCACCCGGAAGCTAC
>SKKZ01000265.1 GCA_007123455.1 Coriobacteriia bacterium
ACCGAGTCGATGGCACAGGCCGGGACGCCCGACATAGCGACGATCGTCTTGGATATCTTGTCCCTCGAGTTCGCCGACACGCTCTCGATGGCGCAGGGCGAGGATGCCCTCGCTGCCGCGGAGGCGGTCTTCGAACGGGAGGGCGAGTACATCCTCATCTACGAGGGCTCCGTCATGAGGGGTTTCGACGGAAACGTCCTGAGGATCGGTGGCCAGACCGGCCTGTACGAACTCGAGCACGCTGCACCCGGAGCTGCCGCGATCATCGCGGTCGGCTCGTGCGCGGTCGACGGCGGCTTCGTGATGGCCCGCCCGAATCCCGCCGATGCCACCGGCGTCCAGATGCACCTCGAGGAGAAGGGCATCACCACCCCGGTGATCAACCTTCCGACCTGCCCGATGAATCCGGAATGGGTCGTGGCGATCATCGTCGATGCACTGCTCCTGGGTACGCTGGAGACCGGCGCGATCCTCGACAAGCTCGATCGATTCAATCGCCCGACCTACATCTTCGGACAGACGATCCACGACAACTGCCCGCGCCGCGGACACTTCGAGAACGGCAGCTTCGTGAACGAGTTCGGCTCGGAGGAGGAAGCTCTCGGCTACTGCCTCTACAAGGTAGGCTGTAAGGGCCCTCAGACGTACACGAACTGTCCGATCGTCCGCTGGAACCGCAGTGTCAGCTGGTGCGTCGAGGCGGGGGCGCCATGCATCGGATGCGGTAGCCTCGATTGGGTCGACGTTGGTGCGCCCTTCCTGAACCGCCACCGTGACCTCCCTCTACCTAATGTCGGTAACACATCGCCCGGCCTCATCGCCGGTGCCGTTGCCGGCGTCGCAGCTCTGGGTATCGGTGCTCACGCCGTCGGCATGAAGGTCACCGGCCGGATGGACGAAGGCGCCCCGTACGAGGAGATGAAGGAGCACGACCGCAAGCGGATGAAGAAGGGAGGCGGTAAATAGTGGCTCGCTCAGTGATCGATCCGTTGACCCGTATCGAAGGTCATCTTCGTTTCGAGGTCGAGGTCGACGACGGTGTCGTGACCGACGCATGGGTCTCCGGAAGCCTGTATCGAGGCATGGAAACCATCCTGCTCGACCGCCATCCCGCCGACGCCTTCTACGTCGCCCAGCGTATCTGTGGCGTGTGTCCCATCTCCCACGGACATGCTTCGACCGCTTCGACGGAGGATGCGCTCGGCATCACTATCCCGAACAACGCGCGGATCGTCCGCAACCTGATCGAAGCGGCACAGTACATCCACAGCCACATCCTGTGGTTCTACACACTGGCTGCACTCGACTACGTCGACCCGGTCGCAGCGCTCTCCGCTGACATCGCCGACACCTACGCACTGGCGCAGGCCGCCGGTACCGGGGTCTCGGACTTTGGTGCGGTAGCCAAACGTCTTCAGGCGCTCGTCGACGGTGGCCAGCTCTCCATCTTCACCAACGGTTGGTTCGGCCATCCCGCCTACGCACAGGACATGCCGGCAGAGCTACACCTCATCGGAGTCGCTCACTACCTCGAGGCGCTCGAGATGCAGGCTGTCGCAGCCGAGATCATCGCAGTCATGGGCGGCAAGTTCCCTCACTTCATGACCTCGGTCCCCGGCGGAACGACCTTCGTGCCCACAGAACAGAAGCTGGACGAAATCCTATTCCGCTTCATCAAGCTGAACGACTGGGTAACGAACACGATGATTCCTGACACCCTTGCAATCGCACCCTTCTATGCCGGTGCGCTCGAGTATGGCGGGGGCCACGGGAACTTCCTGTCGTGGGGTGTGTTCAACGACGAGTCGTTCGAAGGCAACAACCGCTACATGCCCGCCGGTACTATCAAGGTAGCCGAAGGGCTTACCGTTGCGGATGCCGATCCGGCACTGGTTGCCGAGGACGTTGCGCGTGCATGGTATGACTCCCCGACCGGGCTCCATCCTTCCGTCGGTGAGACGAACGCGATGTTCGACGAGTACGATACCGATGCAAGGTACTCCTGGACCAAGGCGCCTCGATACGATGGAGCTCCGATGGAGGCGGGCCCGCTGTCACGCATGCTCGTCGCCTATCTGCGTGGCGTGCAGCCCGTCCAGGAGATCGTGAACGGTACCCTCGAGGCACTCGGCGCTGCAGGCAGGCCCGAGGTGCTCGTTTCGCTGCTCGGACGCGTCGCTGCCCGCAACCTGGAGACCAAGATCGTCTCGGACTGGTCACTGGAGTGGACGAGCGAGCTCATCGAAGCCATCGCTGGCGGAGACGCCAAGTACTTCGAGCCTCACTCGGTCACCGAGGGTCAGGGCGACGGCCTCTGGGAGGCCCCGCGTGGCGCACTCGGTCACCATATCGACATCCAGGGCGGAAAGATCGCACGCTACCAGGTCATCACCCCGTCAACTTGGGACTGCTCGTCCCGTGACGACGATGGTGTCCGCGGCCCCATGGAGGAGGCCCTTATCGGCACTCCGCTCATCGATCCCGAGCGGCCACTCGAAGCGTGTCGTATCGCACGCAGCTTCGATCCTTGAGTAGGTTGCGCGGTTCACGTGATTGAACCCAAAACCGGCAAGGAGTCGACCGTATACACGAAGCCTTTGGGGGTGAGGTAGGTGGCGCATCCCGCACACTACCGTGAGGCCCATCCGCTGATCTTCGTGTTCACGCACTGGATCAATCTGATAGCGATGGTGGCGCTGGCGTTCTCGGGCTTCTACATCCACTACCCGTTCTTCGGTAGCTTCATGGGTGTGGCTCGGGGCATGCACTTCTTCTTCATGTACGTACTCCTCATCAACCTTGCCGTGCGGATCATCGCTGCCTTCTTCGTGAAGTCGGCGACGCGCCTCGGCACGCGTGAGGTGGAGACGGACATCAAGAACTGGTTGCCCCAGAAGCTCAACCGTCACCAGCTGATCCCGTGGCTCAAGTACTACCTGTTCCTGAAGAAGGACCATCCCATCGGTGCGAAGTACGGCGTTCTGCAGAAGATCGCCTACCTTGCAACGGTCCCGCTCACGCTGGCAGCCGCCTATACCGGCTTCGCCATCTACGCGCCATTCATGGACGCTGCTTTCTTCGCAGCGGGGACTGACTGGGTCGGCGGCCAGATGAACATGCGTATCATCCACTACTATCTCATGTGGGTGTTCATCCTGTTCACGGCGATCCATGCCTATCTCGCCAATGTCGAAGGTGTCGCGCCCTCGCGCCTCATCTTCGCGTGGAAGGAAGAGGAAGGTCTTCGCTTCGACGAGAACGGCAAGATCATCGGTGGGGCCGGCCACTAGGCTCGCACCCGAACGTCTGCGCTTGCGAGGAAGCCCCGGGTATCGATCCGGGGCTTCCTCCCTTCTCTGTCGCGCTGGTCTGTGTCAGACAGGCTGCCGTCTGCGACCCGCGACGTGATCGGTACCCGACACAGCACAGGTGCTCCCGCAAGCGATATGCGGTAGAGTTTCGAAACGTGGCCTCCAGACACCGGGAATCGATACGCTGCCCGTGACCGGCTGCTGATTCGAACACTCGCCGGCGTCGCCCGTACGCGCCGAATCGCACGAGAGGACATACATGCTCTCCGAACGCGTCATCACCGGTGCCCTGCGCGTACTGAACCAGAGATACCTGCACCAGGAGCCGGTAGACGTAGCCACTCTGCCGGGACCGCAACCCGGTCGAGGGTACGTCCTCTACGCGCATGTCCCGTTTTGCGAGCGCCTCTGCCTCTACTGCTCGTTCAACCGGTATCTGTTCCGAGAAGACCGGGCCCGCGAGTACTTCAGCCGCCTGCGTCGTGAGATGCGCATGGTGGCAGACCTCGGCTACGACTTCCCGTCAATGTACGTAGGAGGCGGCACGCCGACGATCCTGCTCGATGAACTTGCCGAGACCCTCGACCTCGCGCGTTCACTCTTCTCGATCGAGGAAGTCTCGAGCGAGACCAGCCCCAACCACCTCGGACCGGAGCTTCGCTCGGTGCTCAAGGGCCGGGTACAGCGGCTTTCCGTTGGCATCCAGAGCTTCGACGACACTATTCTGCGCCAGGTGGACCGCTACGATAAGTACGGGAGTGGGGAGGAGATATTCGAGCGGATCAGTTCGGTTGCCGGAGAGTTCCACTCGCTCAACGTCGACCTGATCTTCAACTTCCCGTCCCAAACCGAAGAGATGCTGCTACGGGATATCGAACTGCTGAAGGCGACGGGTGTCAACCAGGTCACCTTCTACCCGCTCATGGCATCCCCACGCACCCGGGCTGAACTCGCACGGCAGGTGGGACATATCGATTACCCGCGTGAGGCCCGCTACTACCGCATCATCGCAGAGGCTCTGGCCGACGAGTTCCAGCCGACCTCCGCATGGACGTACTCGCGTGACAAGGACGCCATGATCGACGAGTACATCGTCGACTATGGCGAGTACGTCGGCATCGGTTCGGGTGCCCTCTCCTTCCTCGATGGCCGTATATGGGGCAACACCTTCTCGCTACGTGACTACATGTCCCGTATCGATGCCGGACATATGTCAGTCGCCAAAGCGGGCAATCCGTACTCGAAGACAGCTATGAGACGCTACCGTTTCGTCACCGATCTGTTCGGCCTCAAGCTCGATAAGGAACGATTCAAGCGCGACTTCGGCATACCGGTCGAGCGAGGACTTGCAGCCGAACTCGCCTTCATGCGGCTTGCCGGCGGCATCGCCGGTGACGACGGCCGCTACATCACCCTCACCGAGACAGGGCGATACCTTCTCATGGTAATGATGCGGGAGACCCTCGCATCCTCGAACGACCTCAGGGACCGCGCTCGGGACGAACTGCCACCTGACGAGCGCATGCTCATCCTCGAGGGAGACGCATGCCCCGAACCTGCGAGTGGGGACGAATGACACCGATGACCCAACGCATACTCATACTCGGAATCGGCAATCCACTCATGACGGACGAGGGCGTCGGTGTGCGTGTCGCCGAGCTCCTCATGGGAGGATACGAGTTCCCTGAGGGGGTCGAGGTGGTCGACGCCGGAACCATGGGGCTCGGAATCATCAACCTGTTCCGCGACCGCGATCTCGTCATAGTCGTGGACGCCGTCGACAACAGCGGCCACGAGCCCGGTACTGTCGTACTGATGACGCCGGAGGAGCTGGCTCCCGCGCAGGTAATGCACTCCCTTCACGACGTGCGCTTTGTGAACGTGCTGGAAGCTGCGGCTCTGACCGGCGTGGAGCCCCAAGCGATCTGCGTGGGTATCCAGATCGCCAGCATGGAGCAGTGGGTCACCGAACTCACACCTGCTGTCGAGGAGGCCCTTCCGAGCGCCGTCGCTGCCGTCCTGGATATCCTCGCCGCGCAAGGCGTCGAACCCCGGCCGGTCGAAGGCGGTACGGTCGATGCGGATATAATCGCCGCCATCCGCACGCGCGCCCGTATGCCCGAGGCCTAGTCGAACCGGAAGGATCGTAGATGCGTGACGAACTCGAAGCTGTGATCGCCGCCGCCCAGGCCGGTGCCGGAGTAGTCCGGGACCGCGCCGGCGATATCGGCCAGGTGCGCTCCAAGTCCTCCGCGACCGACCTGGTCACCGAGGTGGATATCGCGGCAGGCGTGGCCGTCGTCAGCGCCATACTCGAGCGCGACCCCTCTGCGTGCTTCGTCGTCGAGGAAGAAGAGGTGTACGATCTGGCCGGGGCGAAACGCGGGGAGCTCGACGCAGCAGAGGTGTGGGTCATCGACCCTGTCGACGGCACAACCTCATTCGTGCACGGCTTCCCCGGCTACTCGGTGTCTGTGGCCCTGCTACGCGACGGGCGTCCTGTCGCAGGCGGGGTGACTGACGTGCCCCGAGACGTAACCGTAAGTGCTGCCGAGGGTAGGGGAACCACTCTCGATGGTCGTCCCGTGCGCTGCTCGGAGACCTCCCGCCTCGAAGACGCGCTAATGGTCACCGGCTTCCCTTACGACCGCGGGGCCGCACTCGACCGGCAGCTTGCCGTTTTGGCCGCGTTCCTCCGCGCCCCCGTCCACGGCGTGCGCCGTGACGGCTCGGCGGCTCTCGACTGCTGTCATGTGGCCACTGGCCGGGCCGACGGCTTCTGGGAGTACGGTCTGCAGCCCTGGGACACGGCAGCAGGAGTCGTGATCTGCCGCGAGGCCGGCGCGCGAGTGACCGACATCGGGGGTCGGGAGTGGTCGCCCTCTTCCGACAGCGGCATCCTCGTGGCCAATCCCCGCTTGCACGGACTCATGTTCGACCTCATCGAGACGGCCGGATCCGCGTTCGCGAACGATCAGTAGTAACGCTTCTGCTCTTCGGTATCCTCAGCCAGTGTGATATCCCATTCGCCGAGAATCTTGCTCACCGCACGCTCGCCACTCTCAACGCAGTTCGGCAAACCCACACCTCGATAGGAGCCACCCGCGAGCGCAAGGCCGGGCATCACAGCCGAGCTCCTTTCGATCGTCTCGACGCGATCCAGGTGTCCGATGGTGTACTGAGGCATCCCCTTCTCCCAGCGGAACACCTTGCTGAAAAGCGGCTCACCCTGCACGCCGAGGACATCACGAAGCTCGCCGAGCACGATCTCCGCCAGCCGTTCGTCGGACTCGGCCATGATGGCCTGGTTGTGCGGGCCCCCGACGAAACCCCTCACCAGCACCTTGCCCTTTGGCGCACGACCGGGCCATTTCGTGGACGACAGCGTCGCGGCCATGAGCAGACGGCCCTCGATCAGCGGGCACAAGACCCCGAAGGCGTTCATATCGATGCCGATCTCAGACTCCTCGAACGCGAGTGAAACCGTCGCCGAAGAAGAGTGAGTGATACCGGAGAGCGCATCGGCGATGCCGGTGTCGATCGGGCGCACAAGCGTCTCGGCAGCCCAGCTCTCCGTGGCGAGGATCACGGCGTCACCCTCCACGCGCGTTCCGTCGTCGAGATCGACGACCCAGCCACCCGGTCTCTGCGAGATGCCCGTGACGGCCACACCGGGACGCATGCTGTGGCGACCGGCGGCATCGGCCATCGCGTCCGTGAGGCGCTGCATGCCACCCTCGAACGACGTGAAAAAGGTCCGTGGTTTGGCACCCGGTTTGGGCGGATACTTCTTCCTCATCTCGGCGACCTTCTTGCGAGCGGCAGAGAACCCCTTGATCATGCCGCCGTAGTTCTGCTCCATTTCCAGCAGACGGGGGAACGTTGCGGCGAGACTCATCTTTGCGGGATCCGAGGCGTGCACACCCCCGACGAGCGGTTCGGCCAGCCGGTCGAGGCACTCGCGGCCCATCCTGCGGACCACGAAGCTCTCGAGCGTCTCGTCCTCGATGCCTCCGCCGCTCACCTGTTTGGGTTTGATGAAGAGGTCCATTCCCATGCGGATCTTTCCGGGCCAGGAGAAAAGGCCCGTGGTGGCGAAAGGCCAGAACTTCGTAGGGGCGAACATCATCACACCGTCGGGCAGATCGTGCAGGCGGCCGCGCGAGAGTATGTACGTCCGCTTCCGCGAGTCGTCGGTGGGCAACTCCTGATCGAAGATATCGAGCATCTTGGCGATACGATGCACCGCAGGCTTTTCGGTGAGAAAGCAGTCCGGGCCACCGTCGACCGTGAACCCGTCGACGAACTCGGTAGCGATCTTGCCGCCGAGCCGTGCGTCCTTCTCGAACAGGACGAACCCGACGTCTTCGCCCGTCTCGGCGGCACGGGCGACCTTATACGCCGCAGCGAGCCCGGCGATCCCGCCGCCCACGATGATGATCTTCCTCATGGTTGTCTCGCTCCCCACGGCACGACCGCCTTACAGGTGATCCACAACGGCGTCGGCAATCGAGTCGACGAGCAGCTGATCGGCATTGGGCACCGGTGCCCGGACGAACTCGAGATCGGCTTTCAGCACGCGATCCGCGACAAGGACATCGAGGTCGTACAACGTCTCCATGTGATCGGTGGCAAATCCGATCGGAGCGACAGCTATCGCTTTGTACTCCCCTCCTGCAATCACTGCGTCGACGACTTCGTCGATGTCCGGACCGAGCCACTCGCATGGCCGGTTACCCTTGGACTGGTACGCGAACACCCATGCCTGTGGCTCGTCCAGGCAACCGTAGGTTTTGATTCCGGGCAGTCCCGGGTCGGTGCCGTCAAGCTCGGTCCCTTGACCCATCTGTAGCACCGACACCAGACCGTCGACCACGCTTCTCAATCCTGCAACGTATGGATCGTCCTCGTCCAAGTCGTCCAGAGGAAGGCTGTGTGCGGTGAAGACGAGGAGTGAGGGACGATGGTCTTTGATCTCGGTGAGCGCCTCGGCGGTACCCCCGACAAGAAGGCCGCGGAAACCGGGGAGCGTGTGCAGTGGAGGCGCGTCGACTATCTCCATCTCCGGCAGGCGGGCTAGAGCCTCATCGAACGCCTCCCGGTACGCGCCGGTTGCCACCTTAGACTCGTAAGGTGAGAGCGAGACGACTATCACCCTACGTATCCCGTGATGATGTAGACCGGCGAGCACGTCGCCGATAAAAGGGTGCCAGTACCGCATGCCGATGACCACGGGGATCGCATGCTCCAGCTCCGCAAGTTTGGCCTCGAGGGTCCATGCCAGCTCACTTGCGATGGCCGGAAGCGGTGAGGCGCCACCTATGGTGAGATACCGCCGCCTGACGCGTTCGAGCAGCTCGTCCGTGGGCTCACACCCCATCAGATTGCACATGAACGGACCCACTGCTTCAAGACAGTCGGGGCCTCCGAATCCTACGACCATCACCGCGGTACGCGGCCCGCCGTTACCACTCATGAAATACCTCCGCTTCGGATACGTGTCGAGTGCTGGTGCACCGAACGGACGAGTGCTTTCGCGTGCTCGGGATCGGTGTCCTTGTGTATGCCATGGCCGAGATTGAAGATATGTCCCGGCCGAGTGCCTACCTTCTCGAGAATGTCGCGTGCCGCAGCGTCGATGACCTCGACAGGCGCGAAGAGTGTCATCGGGTCGAGATTCCCCTGGATGGCGAAGTCGGGACCTATCCACTCGACCGCATCGGCCATGTCTACCCGCCAGTCCAGGCCGATGACATCGCCACCAGCGCGCTTGACCTTGGAGAGCATCGCGGTCGCATTGTTGGCGAAGTTGATGACGGGTACGCCCGCCTTGCTGACCTCGGCGATGAGACGGGTCGTATGCGGCAGAACGGAGCGCTCGTAGTCTGCGGGGGAAAGGAAACCGACCCAGGAGTCGAAGACCTGCACGACTTGCGCGCCCGCCTCGATCTGGGCGAGCAGATATTCGATGACCGTGTCGGTCGTCACCTGCATGAGCAGATCCCACGCCTCAGGGTCCGACCACATGAGACTCTTACACTTGATGTAGGCGCGCGTCGAGCCACCTTCGATCATGTACGACGCGAGAGTGAACGGGGCCCCGGCGAAACCGATGAGCGGCACCTTGTCGCGCAGTTCGTGGCGCAGCTGCCGGATCGCCTCCATGACATAGCCGGTGTCGGCGATCGCATCTGAGGCGCGCAGCTTCTTCACATCAGAGATACCGCGCACAGGATTGTGGATGACCGGCCCCTCACCTTTCGAAAACGAGAGCTCGAGGCCCATTCCCTCAAGTGGAAGCAGGATATCCGCGAACAGGATGGCCGCATCGACGCCGATGAGGTCGACGGGTTGAAGCGTGACCTCGACGGCGAGCTCGGGCTGCTTGCACATCTGGAGAAAGTCGTAGTCTTTTCGGATCGCACGATACTCGGGCATATACCGGCCCGCCTGCCGCATCATCCAGATCGGTGTACGCTCGGTAGGCTCGCAACGGCACGCACGCAGGAACAAGTCGTTGTAGGCCATCGTCAGAGTCCCTTTCACTGCCGGATGAAGGAAACAGGGCCGCGTGTAGTCTACACCACTGCACGAGGCTCCGACCCCTTATGGGGGCCGGAGCCTCGGCTCGCGTCATGACTGGTGTTCCGGCACGTCCTAGCGCTCCGGACGCGTCTCCAGGATCGTCTTGACGATCGACGGGTCAGCGAGCGTCGAGATGTCGCCGAATGCATCCATATCGCTCTCGCCCGCCGCGATCTTGCGCAGGATACGGCGCATGATCTTGCCGGATCGGGTCTTGGGAAGCTCGGGCACGAAGTGGATGGCGTCCGGTTTGGCAATCGGACCGATCTCCTCCCGCACGTGACCGGTAAGCATCTTCAGGAGATTTCCGCTCGCCTCCTGACCCGTTTTCAGGATGACGTAGGCATAGATACCCTCGCCTTTGATGTCGTGCGGGAATCCGACGACGGCGGCCTCGGCAACCGAAGCATGGCTGACAAGCGCGCTCTCGACCTCGGCGGTCCCCATGCGGTGTCCGGAGACGTTGATGACGTCGTCAACACGGCCCATGAGCCAGTAGTAGCCGTCCTCGTCCTTGCGCGCGCCGTCACCGGTGAAGTACTTGCCGGGGAACTGTGAGAAGTAGACGTTGCGCACGAGTTCGTTCTCCGGGTCGCCCCACGTACCGCGCAGCATCCCGGGCCACGGGAACTCGATGCACAGGCGGCCACCGGAGCCGGCCTCGGTCTCCGAGTGGTCCTCATTGAGAATGATCGGCTTGATGCCGAAGAACGGCCGAGTCGCCGAGCCGGGCTTCTGCGGTGTGGCACCGGGCAGGTTGGTGATCATATGACCGCCGGTTTCGGTCTGCCAGTACGTGTCGACGATCGGGACACGCTCACGGCCGATGTGCTTGTAGTACCACATCCACGCCTCAGGATTGATCGGCTCGCCGACGGTACCCAACACGCGGAGGCTGGACAGGTCGTACTTCGCCGGCCACTCCTCTCCGGACTTCATGAGGGCACGGATCGCGGTGGGCGCCGTATAGAACTGGTTGACGCCGTGCTTCTCGCAGACCTGCCAGAACCGGCCCGGATCGGGGTACGTGGGCACGCCCTCGAACATCACCGAGGTAGCGCCGAGCGAGAGCGGACCGTACACGATGTAGGAGTGTCCGGTGACCCAGCCGATGTCGGCGGTGCACCAGAAGACGTCCTCGTCGTGGTAGTCGAAGGTGTACTTGAAGGTCATCGTCGCGAACAGAAGGTAGCCACCGGTGGTGTGCAACACGCCTTTCGGCTTGCCCGTCGAACCCGAGGTGTAGAGGATGAACAGCGGGTCCTCGGCATCCACCCACTCGATGTCACAGTGATGGCTGACATCGGCGGCGCGAACCTCCTCGTGATACCAGTAGTCACGGCCGGGTTCCATGTCGACGAGCGTACGGGCACGCGACACGACGATGACCGACTCGACCATCGGGCACTCGAGCAGTGCGGTGTCTGCCTCGGCCTTGAGCGGTACGACACGACCGCCGCGGAGGCCCTCATCGGCGGTGATGAGCATCTTGGCTTCGCAATCCTGGATCCGGTCCCTCAGCGCCTGCGCCGAGAAGCCGCCGAAGACCACCGAGTGGATGGCGCCGATGCGTGCGCACGCGAGCATCACGATGGGTAGCTCCGGGATCATCGGCATGTAGATTGCGACACGATCACCCTTCTTGATGCCATGCTTCTTCAGCACATTGGCGAAGCGACAGATCTTGTAGTACAGCGATTGGTAGGTGTACATCTTCGTACGACCCTCATCGCTCTCCCATATCAGGGCCGCCTTGTTGCGACGCCACGTCGTGATGTGACGATCGATACAGTTGTAAGCGACATTGGTCTTGCCGCCCTTGAACCACTCGACCCTCGGGGTCTCGAACTCGTAGTCCAGGACGGTGTCCCATTTCTTGTGCCAGTAGAGATACTCCTCGGCCATCTCGGCCCAGAATCCCTCGGGATCTTCGATGGAGCGCTGATACATCTCCTCGTACTGCTCCATCGAGCTGATGTGGGCACGTTCGCGGACCCACTCGGGCGGGTCTACGACACGAAGCTCCTTCATCAATGATTCAATCGATGTGGACTCTTCAGTCATAAGCGGCCTCCTTAGTCCTGGCGTCGATCAGTCCGTACAGCGAAAGCAGGCAA
>SKKZ01000125.1 GCA_007123455.1 Coriobacteriia bacterium
GTGACGCTCCCGCTCGGCCTTGCCTCGTCCGTGGGCGTGCGGGTGCTCGAGCTCCCGGAGGCGGGGCGATGAAGCCGTCCGGCAGCGGGTGCGGGTGCGATACGCCCTGCCCGGGCTGCGGAGGCGGATGCGGATGTGGCGGAGGCGGTAAGAGCTAGGCTCGCCCTCTGGAGTGAACGCGATGCCCGCTCTTTGGGAACACACAGAGAGCAGGGCCACACACCCGGGCACGCGTGCAGTCTCCCGTCATCACTCCCGAACGGGCCTGACGCCCGGATCGGCGACGGATGTGACCGGATGGGCACGGGTGAGGACAGAGCGGACCCGGGCGAGCAGGCCGACCAGGCCTCGACCCCCGAGCCCGGCGTGGGCGGCCCCCGGCTCGCCGACCTCGTCGACGCGCCCATGCTTCAGTCGATGATGGACGACTTCTACTCGCTCACACACATCCCGATGTCGCTCGTGGACATCGACGGAAGCATCATCGTCGGAGCCGGCTGGCAAGACGCGTGCACGAGGTTCCACCGGACGAACCCCGATACGTGCGCCGGCTGTCTGGAGAGCGATACCGCCCTCACCGCCGACATCCCACCCGGAGAGACGAAGCTCTACAAGTGCAAGAACGGCATGTGGGACGCGGCGACCCCGATCCTGCTCGCCGACCGACGGGTCGGCAACCTCTTCACCGGGCAGTTCTTCTTCGACGACGAGCACGTGGACCTGGAGTTCTTCAAGGAGCAGGCGCACCGCCACGGATTCGACGAACAGGAGTATCTCTCGGCGATCGAGGTCGTGCCTCGCCTCAGTCGCACGGCGGTCGACACCGGTCTCGCGTTCTTGACTAAGCTGTCGTGCATGATCTCGCAGCTGAGCTTCAGCAACCTGGAGCGGGAGCGGGCCGAGATCGAACTCCAGGCGGCATTGAGGTCGCAGACCGCGCTGGCCGAGGAGCTGGCGACCGAGTGGGGTGTGCTCCGGGCGATCATGGAGAACACCGATACGTGCCTTGCCTACCTCGACCCGGAGTTCGATTTCGTGGCCGTGAACACAGCTTACGCGCGCGGTTCGGGGTACTCGCGAAGCGAACTCATCGGCAAGAACCACTTCGACCTCTTCCCCAACGCCGAGAACGAAGCGATCTTCGAGCACGCGCGGGCGACAGGCGAGCCCGTCGAGCACCGCGCTAAGCCCTTCGAGTTCCCCGACCAGCCATGGCGCGGCGTGACGTACTGGGACTGGAGTCTGGCGCCGGTGAAGAGTCGCGAAGGCGGATTGAAGGGGTTCGCGTTCTCGCTCCGGGACGTGACCCGGGCCGTCCGCCAGGAGACCTTCAACGCCGCGATCAATCACCTCAACAGCATCATCCACTCGAATCTCGACTTCGGCTGGATACTCGCACAGATCGTTCCCGAGCTGGCCGCCGCGACCGGGTCCGAGTTCGTGACGATCGCGGTGCGCACGGCAGACGGGGCCTGGCGGATCGAGGAGACGTACGGCCTGCCCGAGCGGCTGAAAGGCCGGTCTTTCATGGACGAGCAGCTTCCCGGTGCTGCAGAGGCGGCACGGTTGAGCCGGCCGGTCGTCTTGATGCGAGAGGAGTCCCAGATACTGACCGAGGGACTTGCCGGGCAACTCGGAGTTCGATCAGTCCTCGTCGCACCACTCTCGGTCCACGGGAAACAGGGCGCGATCGCTTACGGGTACCTTTCGGGACCGGGAAGGTTCGATGAGGACGACATCGATTTCGCGCAAGAGGTTGCCTCGTCGCTCTCGCTGGCGCTGAGCAACTCCCGCCTGTTCCACGAAGCCATGCGTGCGGCACGGCTCTCCGGAACGCTCGCAAAGGTCGATGAGATCCTCCTTTCCGCGCTCACCCCCGAAGACGTCATAGCCGGACTGGTCGGCGAGGTACCGGAGATCGCGGGTGCCAGCAAGTCCCTCGTGATCCGGGTACGTGACGACGAGTACACGGTCACCCACGTGAGTGACCTGGCGGAGGAACTTGTCGGGGAGACGCGCGATGCGACGCACCTTCCCGCGTTCGCACTCACCGCCTCCCGGCAGAAGCCCGTGCTTATCGAGAACTGCTGGGAAGACCCGCGCACGAACAAGGAGTTCGTCGTGCCGAACGCTTTGCGCGCCCTCCAGCTATTGCCCCTCATCACGGAGGGGGTGGTCACGCACGTGCTCGCGCTCGCATACGACAAGCCGCGCTCCTTCGACGAGGACGACCACCGTTCGGCCGAGCGGATGAGTGCGGCGATGTCCCTCGCGCTCACCAACGCGTGCCTCTACGAACGCGAGCGCCGCATCGCCGACCGCCTCCAGGAGGCGTTGCTCGCGCTGCCGGACAAGATCGCCGGCGTGGAGTTCTCGCACGCGTATCGCGCGGCAGCGGAGGCCGCGCGTGTCGGCGGGGATTTCTACGACATCTTCGAGGTCGCACCTGGCCTCGTCGGGGTCACCGTCGGAGACGTGGCCGGCAAGGGCCTGGACGCCGCGGTGCTCACATCGCTTGCCAGGAACACGATCCGCGCGCACGCGGCGGAGCGGGCCAATACGCCCGGCGGGGTGCTCACACTCACCAACGACGTCGTCTACCGGGCGACCCCTCCCGAGACGTTCGTCACGCTCTTCTTCGGCGTCCTGGACTGCCGTGACGGGCGGTTCACCTACGCGAACGCCGGACACACGGCGGCAGCGATCGTGAGAGCGGTCGGCGAGCTCGCGAAGCTCCCCGTCACCGGTCCCCTGCTCGGCGCCTTCCCAGGTGTCGCCTACCGCGAGTCAGAGACCCGCCTCGAACCGGACGACATCCTGTTCCTCTACACGGACGGCCTCACCGAGGCCCGGGCCGACGAGCGCCTCTACGGCGAGGACCGCCTTTGCGACTTCCTCTCGAAGAGCAGTGACGGCAGCGCGAAGCGCCTCGTCGAGAAGGTGATCGCCGAGGTGCTCGCCTACAGCAGCGGACAGCTTACCGACGATCTGGCGATCCTCGCCGTGAAACGGCTCGAGTGTCCGAGCGGGCAGCCGGAGCAGCAGAGCATGGAGCTTTGAGACGATGCAGGCAGGCGCGTACAGCGAGCCGGGCGTCGGCGAGGGCGAGTAGAGATTGACTGATACCGCAGAAGCACTCTGGGCGAAGTTCCTCGCGTCGGGTACGGCCGAGGCGGCTGCAGCTGCCCGGGCCCGGTACACCTCATGGCACTTCGGCAGCGGCGCCGAGATGGCCGACGAACTCCTCGAGCTCGTCCTGTCCGGTCGCAAGCGCGCGA
>SKKZ01000222.1 GCA_007123455.1 Coriobacteriia bacterium
ATGGGTCCGACAAGTGCTATCCACGCACCCAGTACGAATGGAGTTGATAAGAGCGTCGAGGGTTTCGACGGACAGCCCAACAGCCGAACCTCCACAGGCCCTTATCTCGCCCCTCCCCGGAGACCCCGGTCAGGAAACGCACGCGCCCGCCCCTCGCGTTCGAAGAGCGGGCGTCGCTGCGAGCGTAACTGGCGGAGAGAGAGGGATTCGAACCCTCTATACGCGTGTCGCCGGAGCGGGTTCGCCGTCGCTAGGAGGTCTCATCTGCCTTGTCGGCAGGTGTATCGAAATCCGGCGAGACCGAACGTTCTTCCCCGAGTCTGCGCGCCCAGAGCTGAAGGTCCTCGATGCTGTCGCTCTCGTCGACTATCTCCGCGCCGAGCAGCATCTCGACCGTGTCTTCGAGCGTGACCAACCCGCTGGTGCCTCCGTACTCGTCGACAACGAGTGCGATGTGGTGGTGCTCTTTCAGGAACAGCTCCAGCAACCTCAGCAGGGGCATCGCCGCGGGCACCGCCACGATGTCACGTTTCAGCGATACGAGCTGTCTGTCCCCGTGGCCCTGCGCCTCAGCCGTGAGGATATCGTCTTTGAGGACGAACCCGGTCACGTGATCGATGTCGGCCTGGAAGACCGGCAGACGCGAGAAGGGTATCGGTTGAGGACCGGAGAGTGCTTCAGTGACGGTCATGGACTCCGGGAACGCCATGACCACCGTTCGGGGCGTCATCACGTCCCTCGCCCTTGCCGACTCGAGCTTGAAGAGGTTGCGAAAGATGCGGGATTCGTGCACGCCGATGTAGCCGCTTTCCTCGCAGACGTCAGCCATCGCGATGAACTCCTGACGGCTGAAGACGTGCACGTCCCTTCCGCGAGCGATCAGCCTCGTGATCCACTCGGACATCCACACGAGCGGGTAGAGGATCACCGTAAGGACGCGGATGAATACCGCTGTCGGGTCGACGAGAATCCTCCAGTAGACTGTCCCGATGGTCTTGGGGACGATCTCGGAGAGAAAGAGAATCGCCAGCGTCATGACGGCCGAAAACGCACCGGTCCACAGGCTGCCGAAAACGATGGCCGCCTGGGCACCCGCGCCGATGGCCCCCGCTGTGTGAGCAATGGTGTTCAGAGTGAGGATGGCCGCCAACGAGCGGTCTACGTTGTCCTGGCGCAGGCGTTTCAGGCGCAACGCACGCTTGGGCTGCGTATCACGCAACCCTTCGATGTAGGAGGGCGTGATGCTCAAGAGCACCGCCTCCGCTATCGAACAGACGAACGAGAACCCCAGCGCGAGCAGTACGTAGAGCACCAGGAGCGCTACGTCCCCACTCGTCCCCCCACCGCTGACATCACCGGAGGAGACTGCGCCGGCTGCTAGGGCTGATGAGGCAAACACAAGGTGTACGGCGGTCGACACGACGACAGCCAGGAGCCGTCTCACTCGTCTTCAGTCCCTCCGGTCTGATGGTCACGTCTGGCAGATGGCCTGGTGGCACACCAGACACCCGCGTCCACGCTTCAGTCTATCCGAGTCCAGGCACCCGGAGAGAGGGAGGGACTCGAACCCTCGAGACGGATCCGGACCACGCCTCCAGCATCAACTCGGATGCGATGAGCCACGGCTTCACGATGATTCTCGTCGGGCTACCTGAACCGGCTGTCTGAGCGACGTTCCGCCACTTCGTTGCCTTGCTCCTCGAGCCATCCGATCCGAACCTCGCCTTGTGAATCGAAGTGAGGCACGTGCGGCTTGATGTCCAGGAGCGGCGTGCCATCGAGAACGTCGATGTCGAGGACATGAATGACCGCCCCTTCAATCCGTTCGAGACGGACGACCGACATCCCGAGCGGGTTGGGGCGCCGAGGAGCTCGAGTAGCGAATACGCCGCGCGGAGTCGAGTCCAGAAAGGGGACGACCTTAAGATCGAAGCCGCTGCTACGGTGGAACTCGTAGAGCAGAATGATGTGCGAGAAGCCGTCAAGCGCCGAAAGGCCTGGAACATACTCGTCAAAGACTTCGACGTTGCCGCGTACGCCCACTGCCCCGGCGGGTTGGATGGGCATGCCCTCTGGGTCGGTGTAGGGGCTACGGATGGTGCCTATCGGCTTGAAATCGACCATTGCCCACTCTCGCTAACAGTACTTCTGTAGTCTGCTTAACCCCAGACTGGTTCGTAACTCAGTATACGACCCCGTACGACAGCCATCCTCGTCGGCCGAAGAACAACCGCCGAAAGCAAACGCCCGCCCCTCACGTTCGAGAAGCGGGCGTCGTCGCGAGCGTTTCTGGCGGAGAGGGAGGGATTCGAACCATCGGGACAGGGACCGGCCGTGCGCTAGCGGTGCTCGCGGCCGTGCTCCTCGATGAACGAGGCGATGTCTGCAGCTACCTGGTCGGGCAACTGCCAGTAGAGCATGTGGCCGCCGCCACGATAGACGATGAGCCGTGCGTCTTGCAGCAGCTCGACAAGGTGTTCCTGGTCGCTCCTCGGCAGCCCTCTGTCCTGATCGCCCCACATCACAAGTGCGGGAGCAGATACATTGGGAAGCTCAGATGTGAAGTCGTCTTCGGCAAGTCCTGCGATGGTCGCCTTCCAGACGAACGCGGGGACCTTCATGCTCTCGGCCACCATCTCCTCGAACGTCTCCGGCGACACATACTCGCGAACTATGCCCCCCGCGAAATCGCGAACGAATTCGGGATCGACCGGATCGGTGAGTTCGGATACTGACTCCAGGACCTTCGGGGTCATCGGGTTGTCGGTGAGTCTGAGCGGAGCCCCGAGAAAGATGAGGCCGCGCACCCGGTCCGGGTGGTCGATCGCGAAGCATTGGGTGGCCAGTCCCCCACTCGAGCCACCGGCGATGAAGGCTGCTTCGATGCCCAGCGCATCCATGAAGTAGAGCAGGTCCTCCGCGAAATCCTTCGACCGGTATCCGGACTCGGGCCGACTTGCGTCACCGTGACCGCGCTGGGTTGGTGCAAACGCGTGGATCGAGTCCGGGAGCTCCGAGAGCAGGCCATCGAATGCGCGCCAGGAATCGCCCACCGGGTGCAGAAAGATCAGTGTCGGGCCGGCCGGGTCACCCTGCTCCACGTAGGGAAGGTGCACCTTGTTGGGGAGTTCGACTGTCTGGACCGACGGATTCATCAGCGCCTCCCGCGCTAGCTGGAGCTCGAGTGCCGCGGTCGACACGAATCCCCACATCGACCAGCATCAATCCTGTACTTGGTCCGGTGCAGAGCGAGCTGTAAGAAGTCTCG
>SKKZ01000266.1 GCA_007123455.1 Coriobacteriia bacterium
ACGTCCCTGCCGAACTGCGGGTCATCGATGCCGAAGGGAACGGCTGCAAGAGCAAGCCGCATGGTGTCCCAGCTCCCCGCCATCGCTGCTCCCAGGAAGAACGCGAGGCCGACCGAGGTCCACAACACCACGCGATCGACGATCGGTCCGATGCTGTCGCGCAGCTGGCTCACGACCTCCTCGAACTGCATGGGCACGTCGCCCACGGGTGGTATCAGCGTCGCCCGGGGGGCCATGGAGCGCGCGATCCGTGCGTTCACGAAGAGGAGCGCGAAGGCGACCACGCCGAACGCGGCACCCGTTGCCAGGCGACTCAGCCACGTGGTGACGAACACCTCGCGTTGGCCAAGGTCTACGAACCACAGGTAGTCGGTGAAGAGCGTGGCAAGCCAGCCGATGAACGGCAGGCCGAAAAAGAGCACGAGCAGGATGATGATGGTGAGCGTACGTGAACGTCGGGGCGGGTACGTGGCCACGGCGTGCGACACATCCTTCCTTGATTCGCCTCAGAGATACTCGTCGACTTCTCCGTCTATGGAGGCCGGATCGAGACACCGATCGATCTTCGGTGCATCGGAGCCACCGACATCGACCAGGTACGGCTCGATGCGTTCCCCGCCCGGCGCCGCGATCACGCGCACTGCCGGTGCCAGCGGGTCGGTCTCCCCGGGCCGCACCACCACGGCGGTACGCCCGTCCTCCAACCGTACCACGGAACGGGGCGGATACACGCCGAGCATCCTGATAAATAGACGTACGAGGGTCGGATCGAGACTGTTTCCGGAGCTCGCCGCGACAAGCGCCATCGCCTCGTGCGGTGAGCGGGGCGCGCTATAGGAACGTCGTGAGGTCATGGCGTCATATGCATCGGCAACCGCCACGATGCGCGATGCGAGGTGCTGGGACGTGTGGCGCGCACGCTCTGGGTACCCGGAGCCGTCGTACGCCACATGGTGCTCCAGGACGATCACCGCAGCGGAACGATCGAGACCCGGCACCCGCGCAACGATACGGGCACCGGAGACGGGATGGTCACGCATCGACTGCCACTCCTCCGGTGTGAGCGCACCGGGCTTGTTGAGAATCTCTTGTTCGACGGCCAGCTTGCCGAGATCGTGCAGGAGCGCACCGGTCCCGAGCGACGAGAGGAACCGTTGGTCCTCGGTGATGATGGAGCCCATGGCCAGGGAGAGAATGGCGACGTTGGCCGAGTGGTAGAAGGTGTACTCGTCGTAATCCCGCAAGGCGGTCAGCTCCAGCATGGCACCGCGACTCGCGAGAACGGTGTCGACGAGCTCTCCGACGACGGCGCGAACCGGGCCGGCACTGAGAGTTCCTTCTCCCCGGACAACCCGGTCGGTGTCGCGCACTAGATCGACGGCGCTCTCATAGGCTCGTCTGGCCCGTACAGTGATTTCGACCTCGTCGTCCTCCGGCTCGGCCCGGCGGACCCGTCCCAGACGCACGGACCCGAGCCGCGCAGCCGCTATCGCCCGCTCGATACCGCCACCCGCGGCGATGTCGGTCGTGTCGGAACCGAGTAGCCGGACGGCACGAGCGAGCTCCTCCGTACTGAAGCCCGGAGCGATCCTGAGGCTGTCTATACCGAGACTGTTCACGTCACGTATGAGCTGGTCGAAGAGGATGCTTTCCTGGGTCATCACGCGATCGCCGAAGACGAGATCGCCCTCGAAGAACGTGAGGGCCACTTCAACACCTTCATCGTGGAAGCGCTCCACCACTGCCTTCAGATCGCCGATCGCGTGCTCGACGGCAGGATGCTCGGGTGGATAGAACTGCGAACTGCGACGCGCTGCCGAGAGACAGGTCAACAGATTCCTGACGTCTGCAAGCTGGTCGGCGGTGAATGCGACCGGCTCTGTCCCCCTGGCCGAGCTCATCATCGCACCCCTCCCTGTCCCGACTCGATGGAGTCGATCGCGGCCGATGCGACGCCCGCCAGTCCCTTCGCCCGGGACCCGCTGATCAGTCTTCTGCGACCGGCGATGGATTCGAGGGCGGGAAGCGCCTCCACCGAACCGATGAGTCCGAGTGCCTCGATGGCCTCGGCGCGCGGACCGTGGTCCCGGTTGCCGTTCCCCTCCCCCAGGGCCACGTGCACCAGTGCGGCGACCGACGCGGGCTCCTTCAGCGTTCCGAGATAGCGAGCGGCGAGTTGTACGTTCCCGGCGTCGACGTCGTCGAGGGCGGCCATGACCAGTTCGGTGGCGCGCGGGTCCCGTACACCCGACAGTGCCCGGATCGATTCCCGGCGAATGCGCGCATCGGTATGTCGCAACGTCCTGCCCAGGAACGGCACGGTTTCGCTGCGCTTCGTCGAGCCGAGGATAGAAACGACGTTTCGCACGAAGTACCATCGCGGATCGGTGATGCGACGTCCGACTTCCTCGACATGGTCATCGGCGACCGACGAGATCAGCTCCACCATGGACTTTCGCCGGGACATTTCCGGCTCATCGGCGAGCATCTCGAGCAGCGGATCGATGGCCAGGCTACCGAGGGTGGCCAGAAGCCGCCTGCACGCCACGTACTCGGAAGACTCCCGCTCGTATACATGCATCGCGCGGTGCAGTGCACGCATCTCTCTCGCACCGGCAAGGTTCTTCACTGCATCGAGGACGCGTTGCCGTTCGTGTGGCTCGGCGCCATCGGACTCGCGCAACAACGTGTCGGCAGCCTCTGCGGCGACCTCGAACTCTCCACGATCCAGCAGGAGCACGAGGCCGTCCTCGAGCGCTGACATGCTCTCGTCGAACGAGGACGTTCCAAGGTCGAGTACGGCAAGCATGACGAGTGCGCCGATGACGTCCCCGTCGCTCAGGCCCGTGTGCGCCTCCTCGCGCAACGCAGACAACCCCGGATCTTCTCCACGGACATCCGGAGCCTGGGGCGCGATCTCGACGAGTCGCATGACATACTCGACGGCCTCGTCTGCCTCGGCGGAACGCTGAGCGGCATCGGTGACGATGCGCCTCGGCGCTGCCGAGGCGAGCACGCTGGTGATGGTCGGCTCGGGAAGCCCGGCGCCCCGCATCGCTGCGCCGGCCGCGTTCGTGACCTCGTCAAGCCCGGCCAGGCTGATCTGGGCCAGGTTGCGGATGGCCCGGGCAAGTCCGTCGGCCGAAGTCTCATCCTCGGCCACCGCCTCGGTCAGAGCCCGACACACCTCATCGACACCTACCTGGCGCACGAAGTCGGCGACTCCGCGGTCGGTCCGTGCGGCCGACAGTACCCGCTC
>SKKZ01000189.1 GCA_007123455.1 Coriobacteriia bacterium
CGGGTCGAAGCCGCCCGGGCGGACCGTCATCCGCAAGTCGCCATCGGCCACGCGCTTGAGCGCACGGTTCACGTTGTCGGGAAGACCCTGCAGCGCCTTCATGGTCCGCCGTACGGTCGCGGTGAATCCCTTGGCCATCGTGGCCGGGTGCGTCTGCTCTTCGATGATTCGCTTGGCGAACGGTGTCACCGATTCGACGAAGTGGAACTCAGGGTCAACGTTAGTACCGAGCGACTGTATGGTCGCGAGGGTGGTGAGCAGAAGCGCGAATTCTGAATCGAGGGTGAGCCCGCGGCGCCCGATGAGCGACATGATCTCGAAGACGAGCTCACGCGTATCCACCTCGTTAAGCTTCAGGTTGTAGTACTTACGGATGAGGTTCGTCACGTCGCGCTTGAGGCCTACGGCATCCGTGTCAGCGGTGCTGCGGCTCACCTCGAGCAGGATGTCGCCGGCGAGTTCGCCGTCCTGACCGATGATAGCTACGAGCAGGTCGGCGACGTGCGCTCGTGCCGAGTCACTCAGGACACCGGCGCGCCCGAAGTCGGTGAACGCGACGCGGCCATCGGGCATCGCGAAGAGGTTTCCGGGGTGTGGGTCGGCGTGGTAGAAGCCGTGGATGAAGATCTGTTCGTAGTAGCAGGAGATGCCCCGGCGGGCGATCTCATGCCGGTCGACCCCGTGGGCATCGAGCTCGGCAAGCCGGTTGAACGGGATTCCCTCGATACGCTCGAGAGTGAGCACCGTCGCCGATGTCAGGTCCCAGTAGACGCGGGGGAAGTGTACCGTGTTGTCTCCTTCGAACCCGGCACGGAGGCGGTCTGCGTTCTCTGCCTCGTTGACGTAGTCGCACTCCTCGTGAAGGATCCGGGCGAACTCGTCGGCGAGCGCGACGACATCGAAGCGTCGACCGATGTCGGTGCGCCCGTGGATGCGCCGGGCCTGTGTACGGAGTATGTCGAGGTCGGCCTCGATGACCTCCCGGATACCGGGACGCTGGACCTTGACCGCGACGGGGGTGCCATCGTGCAAGACGGCCATGTGCACCTGACCGATACTCGCCGCCGCAGCCGGGCGTTCCTCGAATTCGGCGTAGAGTTCCTCGAGCGGCTGTCCGAACGCTGCTTCGATCTCGGCTCTTGCCTCGGCGAAGCCGAAAGGCTCCATCTCGTCCTGCAGCCTTGCCAGTTCGTCGGCGTACGTCGCCGGCACGAGGTCACGACGAACCGAGAGAAGCTGTCCTATCTTGGCAAAGGTCGGGCCGAGACGCTCCATCGTGCGTCGCACACGCTGTTCGGGTGAGAGCGACGGGTCCGTGGCGCGGCGGCCTCTCGTCAGCAGTGCCGTTATCCACGGGGCGCGGACACCGAGCTGATCGAGCGCTGTGCCGAAGCCCTCGTCGACGAGGACCGTGACGATGCGTCGATATCGCTGACTGCGGGTGATGACGGCCATACGCTTTGCCTACCCCTCCGGTGCTGCAGACCCTGCACCATCTCCGGGTCCAGTGTAGCGCAGCGAGATGATCGCGATGTCGTCGTCGATCCGTCCCTGAGTGTGCGCTTTGATCGCTGCGACGAGGGCCTCGACCACGGCGGACGGGCCCATCGCTGCATGTTCCGCCACGATCTCGCGCACCCGTTGATCGCCGAAGAACCCGGAGCTGTTTCTCGCCTCGATCAGTCCGTCGCTGAACACCACGAGCGTGGTGTCCGCGACAAGTGTCTCAGCAAAGGTTGCGAACTCCATTCCTGACACCGCGCCCAGTGGCGGGGAGCTCTCTACGGCGCTCTCCATGCATCCATCGCTGCCGCAGAGCACAGGGTGAGGGTGACCGGCGCACGCCATCTCCAATCGGCCCGACGGCACGTGGACAGTCCCATAGATCGCTGTGATGAAGCGGCTCTCTCCGACCTGTGTCGCGATTGCCTCGTTTGCGGCATGCAGTACGTGCCCCGGCCGGGGATCCTGATAGGCGTACGCGCGAATCGTGCTCTTGGCCATGGCCGTCAGGGTCGCCGCCTCGATGCCCTTTCCCGACACATCACCGAGCACGAACGCTACCGTGTCGGGGCCTGCAGCGAACACGTCGTAGAAGTCTCCGCCGATCTTTGCCAGTTCGGTTGCACTGTGATAGGCGTACGCGAGCTCGAGACCGGGCAGGCGGGACGGCATCTCAAGAAGTGCTGTCTGCAGGGTGTCGGCGATCTGACGTTGCGCGGCATACAGACGGGCGTTCTCGATCGCGAGGGTCACCGAGGAAGATAGGTCGCGTGCGAACTCGACCTCAACCTCACTGAACCTATGGGGAGCCGAGTGGTAGTTGAGGTAGATGACTCCGAGATCCTCGCCGCGGAAACGGAGGGGCACGGTCAGGAGTGAGAGTATCCCCAGGATGCGCATCGTGTCAGGGTTCATGCGCTCGTGTGTGAGTGCATCGTCCACCACGAGCGGCGACCCGTCCTCGGCTGCTACGGGGACCGCGCGGTCGCCCGGCGCGTGTTGCGGGACATGGTCGTGGGGGAATCGATACAGGTGACCCGGCCGCCATCGCTTGCCATCACGCATGAGGACAGCGGCACTCTCGGCACCGAGTGCTTCGCATGCAGCTTCGGCGGCGGTTCGGGTGATCTCGTCCACGTCGTTCATCGCATTGATCGCAAGGTCGATCGCGGTGAGGGCGTCGTTCAGGTCGCGCGAGCGGCGCAGGTTCTCCTCGCGCGTCCTTCGCTCGGCGATGTCCTCGACGGTAGCGATGAAGTGCTTCGGTGTGCCGTCAGGCGCGCGCAGCAACGTCCTGCTCACCTCTACCCAGGCTATCGAGCCGTCGGCCCGGATGTAGCGCTTCTCGAGCCGATAGTCGTCGATCTCGCCGTTCGTGAGCTTCTCGATGAGATCGAGTTCGAGCAGCCGGTCGTCCGGGTGTGTGATGTCCTCTGGTCGCATCTGCTGGAGTGCATCGAGAGGATGGCCCGCAATCTCGGTAAGGCGGCGGTTCAGCCGGAGCCATCGCCCGTCGAGCGAGACATGCGCGATGCCGATCGTCGCTTGTTCGAACGTCGAGCGGAACCGCTCCTCGCTCTCTCTTAGCTGTTCGGCGGTACGCTGGAGGTCCTGGAAGAGCACGTCGAGAGGGCGTACGAGGACCGTCTCGGCGATGGCACGGTAGAGCAGGAAGAACGTGGCCACCTTGAGCAGATGGCCGACGAAGTTCCACGCGCCGTAGGGATCCGTGTACAGGGTGAACGACAG
>SKKZ01000234.1 GCA_007123455.1 Coriobacteriia bacterium
TGCAACATCCACAGCTTGCCCTGCTCGATAGTGAACTCAATGTCGCACATGTCGCGGTAGTGGTTCTCCAATGTGGTGAAGACGGCGTCGAGTTCGGCAGCAACTTCGGGCATCACGTCGTGGAGCTCCGCGATCGGAGTAGTATTGCGGATTCCGGCTACTACGTCCTCACCCTGGGCATTGACAAGGAAGTCGCCGTAGAACTCCTTGGTGCCATCGGCCGGATTACGCGTGAACGCGACGCCCGTAGCACTGGTTTCCCCCTTATTGCCGAAGACCATCGTCTGAACGTTGACCGCCGTACCGAGGTCGTCCGGGATACGGTAGAGGCGACGGTAGTCGATCGCACGGCGATTCATCCATGACTTGAACACGGCCTCGATCGCGAGACGCAGCTGCACCTTCACGTCCTGGGGAAACGCAACGTGCCCGCCGGCAGCAAGGTCGGGGAAGTCTTCGGCCGAGACGTGAGTCGCCACGATCTCCTCGAACTGACCGACGAGCCGCTCGAGATCGGCGGCCGAAAGCTCGTTGTCCGAGCTCACTCCGCGAGCCTGCCGCATGGTGGTAAGCGCGTTCTCGAACAGGTCACCTTCGACGTCGAGCACGACCTTGGAGAACATCTGGATGAAGCGGCGATACGAGTCCCAGGCGAAGCGTTCGTTGTCTGTCTGAGCGATGAGTCCGCGTACGGAAGTGTCGTTCAAGCCGAGGTTGAGGATGGTGTCCATCATGCCGGGCATCGAGAAGGGTGCGCCGGAGCGCACCGAAACGAGCAGTGGATCCTCGGCGTCACCCAGGCGCTTGCCCATCTGTTGCTCGAGATCGACAACGTAGCTGTCTATCTCCTCCTGCAGGCCCTCGGGATAACGGTTCCCGCCCTCGTAATACTCCACACAGGTCTGGCAGGTGATCGTGAAGCCCGGGGGCACCGGAAGATCTATCTTGGTCATCTCGGCGAGGTTGGCACCCTTACCTCCGAGAACGGACTTCATCGAGGCGTCGCCCTCACGAAACGCATACACACGCTTGACGTCGGACACTTCTCTACTCCCCTGGTAGATGGACATGACCCGCCACTCGCGAAACGCTGCGCCGCGACCCCGTCAGCGAGGCCGACCGCGTTCACTTCCCAAGATAACGGATAATCTCTTGCGCTGTCTCCTCGACGGCGCGGTTGTCGGTCCGGATCACGATGCATCCGAGCTGTCTCATCAGGGCCCGGGCAGACTCCAGTTCCCGCAATACGGCCTCGCGCTCCGCATAGTGCCGGGCGTACGCTCCAAGCTCGGTCAGTCGCTGGCTGCGTATCGTGGCCAGCAGCTCCGGATCGCTCGTCAGGCCGAACACCTTGCGCGAATCGACCCGGAAGAGCTCGGCAGGCGGCTCGACCTCGGTCATGAGCGGGATGTTCGCGGTCTTGTACCCCTTGAACGCGAGGTACATGGCGAGCGGAGTCTTGCTCGTACGCGAGACCCCTATAAGGATGATCTCGGCTTCCGAAAGACCCTCCGGGTTGCGGCCGTCATCATGCTTGACCGTGAATTCCAGAGCCTCGATGCGCTGGAAGTATCCCCTGTCCGTCTTGCGTATCGCACCGACCTCGCCAGTCGGCTCCGATCCGGACACACGTGAGAGGGCCTCGACGGCTGAACCCAGAATATCCACGGCAACGATCTCGAGTTCGATGACGAGCGCATGCATCCGGGAGCGCAGGGCCGGGTCGGCGAGTGTGTAGAAGAAGACGCAGCCCGTATCGGACGCAGCGCGCACGGCCTCCTCGAGTGATGCTGCCGATGAGACCTTGGAGAGTCTGACCAATTCGAACGTACCACTCGCATACTGGCTCGCGGCAGCACGAGCGACGAGATCGGCCGTCTCTCCGAGGGAGTCGGAGAGAATGTAGACTCTTCCCGGTGCTTCGCATCTCACCTGCGACCCTCTGCCTTCCGCCCCTGTCCCACGCCCGACTTACCCCGCCAGCCGACTGAAGTCCGCGAAGCGCTCGAACAGCGCGACGAAGCGGTTGAGCAAACGTAGTCTGTTCTCGCGCAGCTGCTCGTCCGAGTCCATGACGAGGACCTTGTCGAAGAACTCGTCTATCGGCGTGCGGAGTGCGGCGAGCACGCCGAGCACCGATAGATAGTCGCCGGCGATGAGGAACTCTCCCGCCCGCTCCTCGGCTTCTGCAAGCGCTTCAGCCAGGACGACTTCTTCGTCCCCCATGAGCGAGACATCGGTCCCGGTGCCCAGGGAGGGTACCGAGAGGTTCTTGGCTCTCGCGAAAGCGACCGAGAGATCATCCATGACGTCGCTGGTCGCGCGCACCTCCGTCAGCGCCTCGCACCGAGCAAGCGCGTCCGCAGGATCGTCCACTGCGACCGCCAGCACCGCCGAGACCGTATCGTACGCGTGACCGCGATCGCGGAGCACGACCTCGAAGCGGCCGGTGAAGAACTCCTTCACCGATGCTCCGACCGCTTCCTGGTCGAATTCAACCGCACCGGAGTATCCCTCGAACGCGGCGGCTATAGCTTCGTCGAGGGTGATCGTGAGCCCCCCGAGCACGATTGCCAGCACGCCGAGTGCGCTGCGCCGCAACGCATAGGGGTCCGCCGATCCGGTCGGAGCCATGCCCACCGCGAAGATCCCGCAGATGGTGTCGAGTTTGTCGGCAACCGAGACAAGGCGCCCCGCAGACGACTCCGGAATCGCATCGCCGGCGAAACGCGGCCGGTAGTGCTCTGGTATGGCACGGGCAACCTCATCGCTTTCGCCGGAGAAGCGTGCGTAGTAACTGCCCATGATGCCCTGCAGGGAGGGGAACTCTATGACCACCTGGGTCACCAGGTCCGCCTTGCACAGCTGCGCTGCCCGAACCGCCTGAGCGCTGGTTGCCGCATCGACGCCGGCCAGCTCACCGATCCGGGCCGTCAGGTCGCGGATGCGCGACACCTTCATGCCGAGCGTACCCAGCTTCTCCTGGAACACGATATGCTGCAGCTCAGCGGTGTAGCTCTCGAGCGGTCGCGTCAAATCCTCGCGATAGAAGAAAGCTGCATCGGCGAGACGCGCCCGAATCACGCGTTCGTGCCCGGCAACGATAGGCTCGGTCCGCAAGGGATCACCGTTGTGGACGACGATGAACGCCGGTAGCAGAGTGCCGTCGGCCCCCTCAAGCGGGAAGTAGCGCTGGTGGGACTCCATCGCCGTCTCGAGAACCTCACGCGGCACCTCGAGGAA
>SKKZ01000256.1 GCA_007123455.1 Coriobacteriia bacterium
CGAAGCGCGTCGGCCACCCCGGGCACGAGGAAGTTCGGTATCAGGCTTGTGAACAGGCTTCCCGGTCCGATCACCACGACATCAGCCTGGCGCACGGCATCGACGGCAGGCTCGAACGCCACGGGTCCGGATGGTTCCAGTCTCACCTGCGTCAGCGGCCCGTCACTTGCCGCGATCAGTGCCTGGCCCGACACGGCACGCCCGGTCGCGTCGGTCGCATGAAGGGAGACGTCGTCGAGTGTCGATGGAAGGACGTGGCCCCGGGCATCCAGGAGCCGCTCAGCTTCCTCGATTGCAGCCGGAAAGCCACCGGTGATGTCGGCGAGCGCAGCGATTATCAGGTTTCCGAGCGCATGACCTGCGAGTCCCTCGCCATGCGGGAAGCGGTACTGGAACAACCGACCGAGGACGCCATCGGATTCCCCGAGCGCCACCAGGCAGTTACGCACGTCCCCCGGCGGAAGCATGCCGAGTTCACGCCGGAGCATTCCTGATGAGCCCCCGTCGTCGGCCATAGTGACGACGGCGGATGTCTCGAATCCCTGTTGCACCAGACACCGCAGCACCCCGGGCAGACCGGTTCCCCCGCCGATCGCCACGCCCTTCCGATGCGAACCGCTCATCCGGACTCCCGGTCCTTGGCGATGTCACGATGACTCACCGCCACGCGGAATCCGTGGGTCGAGAGGAAGCGCTCGGTCTCCTGCGCCAGGGCGACGCTGCGGTGCATGCCTCCGGTGCAGCCGAGGGCTATCACCAGATGGGTCTTGCCTTCCATGAGATAGCTTGGCGCCAACATCTCGAGCAGGTCGAACCACTTCTCGAGGAATTCCGCGGTCTCCTCGCGCTCTAGGACGAACCGGCGCACCGATTCTTCGAGTCCGGTGCGCTCTCGCAGGTCCCGATTGTAGTACGGGTTGGGCAGGAACCGGACGTCCATGACGATGTCCGCGTCAGTGGGCACGCCATACTTGAAGCCGAACGACACGATCGTGATCGCAAGCGAGTCCGACAGACTGCCGGTGAAGAACCGTTCCCGTATGGCGCTCCGCAGCTCTCCCGGCTTGAGTTTGCTCGTATCGATGATGAGATCGGCCCGAAGCCGGATATCGGTGAGCACCTCGCGCTCAGCGGCTATGGCGTCGATGACCGAGTCACCCTCGACGCACAGGGGGTGCAGGCGCCTCGTCTCCTTGAAGCGGCGAACGAGCACCTCATCGTCAGCCTCGAGGAAGAGCAGATGGAACGACACCCCGGACTCCTCGAGCGTGCGCAGCTCGCCCACGAATTCGTCGAAGAACTCCTTTGCCCGCACGTCGCACACCACCGCGATGCGGCGAATGCGGCTGCCGGGCAGCCTTGTAAGGGCTACAAGCTGGCTGATGAAAGCGGGTGGAAGGTTGTCTATGCAGAAATACCCGAGATCTTCGAAGGTGTGGATCGCCTGGCTGCGACCGGCACCGGACATACCCGTTATGATGACGAGTTCGTTGGGGTGTGCGTCCCCTACCGGGGACGTCTCGGGAGTGTCGGCGCTCTCTTCGGGCAATGGGGCCTCCTTTGCAGGCGTCAGTCCCTGTCGATGGCAGCAGTGAACAGCGAGGTCACCGCGGAGATGATGACGGCCGCGATCATCGTGGGAAGGAATCCGGTCGTATCGACACCGGGGACGATCCAGGCCACGAGATAGATCATCAGCGCGTTGACCACGAGCGCGAAGAGTCCGAGTGTCAGGATGGTGATAGGCAGCGACAGTATCTTCACGACGGGGCGCACGAACGCGTTCACGACTGCGAGGACGACCGCTGCCCACACTGCTGCGACGGGCGACTCGACCTGTAGCAGCCAGCCACCGGACAGATACGCGACCCCGAAGATGACCGCGGCACTCACAAGCATGCGCAGAATGAAGTTCACCGTCACTCCTTCGCGTCAGACCACCACTGTACTCAGTGAGTATACCCGCAGTAGCCCCTGCTAGCAGTCATCACCGATGGCCTGCCGAAGGACTGCGGCTATCTCCTCGGCCACGTCCCGCGGTACGCCGGGAACAGCGGCGATCGCATCGACGTCAGCTTCGCGCAACCGCCTGACCGAGCCGAACGCTCGCATGAGAAGCTTCTTACGCTTCGGGCCGACGCCGGGGATGTCATCGAGCACGCTCGCCGTCATCGCCTTGGCGCGCAGTTCTCTGTGATACGTGATGGCAAAGCGGTGCGCCTCGTCCCGAACACGTTTGACGAGGTAGAGGGAGGCCGAGCCTGTCGGCAGGGCCACCGGCTCATCCCAACCCGGAAGCCAAAGCTCCTCCTCGCGTTTGGCGAGTGCGGCGAGCGGGACGTCGGCGACCCCCGCCTCGGCGAGCGCCGTCTTTGCCGCCGAGAGTTGCGGCTTGCCACCGTCGACGATCACGAGAGCCGGGCGGGACGCAGCGAACCGCTCGTCGCCATCTCGCTCCGCCGAGAACCGCCGTCGCAGCACCTCGGCCATCATGGCGACATCGTTCGACTCGCCTTCCTCCATGCGGACCCGAAAACGCCGATACGCGGCAGGGTCCGGCCGCCCGTTCGTGAAGACCACCATCGAACCCACGGAATGACGGCCGTGGAGCGTGGATATGTCGAAGCACTCGATGCGAAGCGGGCTTGCCGGCAGGGCCAGGGCATTCTCGAGCTCGAGCAGGGCGATGTTGAGACGTTCCTCGTCGTAGCGGGTGCGCACCTTGTGCCGCATGAGCGTGTGCCGCGCGTTACGCTCGGCCATCTCGAGTAACCGACGCTTCTCGCCTCGCACCGGGACGACAAGGCGCACCTTCGTGCCACGCAACCCGCTCAGCCACTCCTCGACCACTTCGGCGCTTCCGGGAAGTTCGGGTAGCACGATCTCGCGCGGCACGTGCCCCGCCTCGTCGTAGTAACGCAAGAGAAAACCTTCGACGAGTTCGACCATCGTGACGTCGAGGCCTTTGTCGAGCACGAACTCGTTGCCGATGAGCACGCGGCCTTCCCTGACGACGAAGACGTGTACCCCCGCGATGGTCTCCTCACGGAAGAAGCCGAGAACGTCGATCTCGAGCGGGCGGCTCGACACCACCGTCTGGCGCTGCTCGATGCGACGCACGGCGTCCAAGCGGTTGCGAAAACGCGCTGCGCGTTCGTAATCGAGTTCGGCGGAGGCTGCGCGCATACGTGACTCGAGCTCCTCGGCGACCCCCCGATGGTGTCCCTGCAGGAAGGCAAGGACCTTCGCCACGTTCTCGGCGTAGCGCTCCTGCGTGACCGCACCGACGCACGGTCCCGGGCCTTTCCCCACGTTGTAGTCGAAGCACGCTTTGCCACTCGGAGCACCATCTCGGGCGTTCACGCGCTTCCATTCCACGCACTGCGCGCTGCAGATGGGATAGATGCGGCGCACGACGTCGACGGTCTCGCGCGCCGCGCGCGCATCGGTGTACGGCCCGAAATACCTCGTCCCGGCACGGTGTTTCTCCCGCGTGAACTTGATCGCGGGGTACGGGTCGGCCGTTGTGACCGCGATGAACGGATAGGACTTGTCGTCACGGTAATCGACGTTGAACGCGGGCCTGAACTGCCGGATGAGGTTCTTCTCGAGGATCAGGCTCTCGACCTCGTTCTCGGTCACAACGTAGTCGAACGAGGTGACCTGAGCCATCATGAGTGGTACCTTCTCGCGGTCGTCCTGGCCGAGCACGTACTGGCGCATCCGCTTCCGCAGAGACTTGGCCTTACCGACGTAGAGGACCTCGCCGTCCGCTCCTTTCCACAGGTAGACCCCCGGCTGGTCAGGAACACCCGCGACCTCTTCGGCGATTGTCGGCCGGCTGCGGTTCACGCGATCACTCGGCCGGGAAGTACGTGTGAACGGTACCCGTGCGGGACGCATCGACCAGCGCGGCACGGTTCTGCGAGAACGCCCACCCGCGTATCGATCCGTCGGTGAGAGCGACCTCGCCCGAGTCCCCGGCAAGCCAGTACAACGCTCCGTCGGCGCGCAGGTACGCCTGCCATACCTCGGGAGCCACCGAAACGACTCCTCCGGGAGTGGACCAGGCGATCGCGGGAGGAACGCCGCCGCGTGCGTGGAGCCGCAAGACCTGTTCGGGCAGGGCGTCGCCGGGGGCACCCTGCGAAGGCCGTATGTCGAGCGTGGACACGCGCTCGAACTGCCGGACATCGGTCGCGGTAGCGGGGGCATCGGCGGCGCCAGCGGCTGCCAGCACGGCATCGGATGGGGCTCCGGGGGTCAGCGGGGCGGAGGCGACCTCCTCTGTGAGGCGATGTACGCCGGCAAGCATGCTGGCACCGCTCTCCGGGACGGCCAGTGCCTCGATCGCCAGCACGTGCGAACGGATGCGGGCGATCGCGTCGCGACCGGGGCTCGCTCCGAGGGAACGCACCTCATCCAGTAGCGCCGGAGCTCCGGCGAGCTCCAGCTCCCCGAGCGCGTTACCCAGACGCTCGAGATAGAGATCGACCGCACGCTCGTCCGGACCGGGCGCCGGCACCCCGGGCGCCTCTCGACGCGCGGCCAGCGCCGCGTCCGCAAGCGAGGCGGTCGGCACGGCGAGAGGACCGCTCTCCCCGAGCAGACCGGCGGCACGGTTCTTCGCATCGAGGTACTCGCCGTCAAGCTGCGCGCCTATAGTGAGGGCATCTGCGGGCAGGTGCGTGCCGACGTATGACGGCTCTTCGCTCCCGGCCATCGACCGGGCCACGAAGCCCGCCCGCAAGGCACCCGCATCGTCTGCCTCCACGGCAGCTCGCACGACGTCTGCCGGCGCCTCGAGCTCGAGTAGCGCAACGTCTCCCGCACGGATGTGCAACACGTAGCGCTCGGCACCCGGGTAGGCCGCCGCAAGGGTAGCGAATCCGGTCTGCCACGCGATCTCGACATCCGGCACCGAGGAGAGAGCGGGGATGTCCATTCTGAGCACGGCAGTGGCGTCGTCAGAACCGGTCGCAGCCTGCTCGAAGCCGGCAAGTCGCACCGAGCGCAGGACGGTCTCCTCGGGACCCGACGGCGCAAGCAGGGCGCGGTCGGCATCGGCAAGCGCATGGAAGAGCAGGACGCCGCAGAGCGTGAGAGCGAGCAGTGCGAACCCGACCCACACCTGACGGGGAACCCGTATCCGTCCTACCGCGGTCATGACATCCGAACCGGCGCGGCACGCTCGGGATCGACCGTCGCAGCCCGACCCTCGAGCACCGGACGCAGGAATCGGCCGGTGTGCGAGCGGCCGCACGCCGCAATCTCTTCCGGCGTACCGATCGCGACGATCTCGCCACCCGCGTCCCCGCCCTCGGGACCGAGATCGATGATATGGTCGGCGCTCTTGATGACATCGAGATTGTGTTCGATGACGAGGACCGTGTTGCCCCCGTCAACGAGACGCTGCAGCACGTTGAGGAGCTGGCGCACGTCATCGAAGTGCAGACCCGTCGTCGGCTCGTCGAGGATGTAGAAGGTGCGGCCCGTCGAACGTTTCTGCAGCTCGCTCGCGAGCTTGACGCGCTGCGCTTCGCCACCCGACAGCGTCGTCGCCGGCTGGCCGAGCCGGAGATAACCCAGGCCGACGTCGTACAACGTCTGGAGCTTGCGCTTGATCGGCGGGATGTTCTCGAAGAAGTGGAGCGCCTCCTCGACCGTCATGTCCAGCACGTCACTCACGGTCTTGCCTTTGTAGGTCACCTGGAGGGTCTCCCGGTTGTATCTCGCGCCTTTGCAGACCTCGCACGGCACGTAGACATCGGGAAGGAAGTGCATCTCGATCTTGATCTGCCCGTCTCCCTTACACGCTTCGCAACGGCCACCCTTGACGTTGAACGAGAAGCGGCCTGGAGCGTAGCCCCTGGCCTTGGACTCGGGTGTCGACGAGAAGAGCGAGCGGACATCGTCCCACACCCCCGTGTACGTGGCCGGATTCGACCGCGGTGTACGCCCGATCGGTGACTGGTCGATGTCGATGACCTTGTCGATCGGATCGAGTCCTCCGATCGAGCGATATCGACCGGTACGTTTGCGTGCCCGATAGACCTTGTTGGCCAGTGCGGGAGCGAGCGTGTCCGCCACGAGCGACGACTTGCCCGAACCCGACACCCCGGTGACCAGCGTCAAGGTCCCGAGCGGCAACTCGACATCGATGTCCTTGAGGTTGTGCTCACTCGCACCCTTGAGCACCACCGAGCCCTTGCCGGGCGTCCGGCGCTCCTCAGGCACAGCTATCGCAGCTCTTCCCGAGAGGTAGGCACCGGTGAGCGAGTCCTCGCACACGAGGATCTCCTCGGGCGGCCCGATGCACACGATCTCGCCGCCATGCTCGCCTGCTCCCGGGCCCATATCGATCACGAAGTCCGATGCCCGGATGGTTTCCTCATCGTGTTCCACGACGATGACGGTGTTGCCGAGTTCGCGCAGCCGTTCCATCGTCGCGATCAGCCGCGCGTTGTCCCGCTGGTGCAAGCCGATGGAAGGCTCATCCAGGATATAGAGAACGCCCATGAGGCCGGAGCCGATCTGGGTTGCAAGCCTGATGCGTTGCGCCTCGCCGCCGGAAAGGGTCGCGGTACCGCGCTCGAGCGTCAGGTAGTCGAGTCCGACGTCGACGAGAAAGCGCAGCCGCTCGACGATCTCCTTGATGACGCGACGGGCGATGTGCTCATCGCGCTCGGAAAGCTCGACCCTCTCGAAGAAGTCGAGTGAGGCCTTTGCGCTCATCACCGTGACCTCGTGGATGTTCATGCCGCCGAAGGTGACCGCAAGGATCTCAGGCTTGAGGCGGGCACCCCCGCACGTCTTGCACGGGATGACCGCCATGTACTCCTCGAGCTTCTCCTTGACCGACTCGGACTCGCTTTCCTCGAACCGGCGCATGACACTTGCGAGCGCGCCCTCGTACCGGGAGAACCAATGGGTCTCACGTCCGTCGCGCGTGACGTAGTCGATGCGGATCCGCTCGTCGCCCAGACCGTGCATGAGCACGGAGCGCGCTGATTCGGGAAGCTCGTCCCACGCCACGTCGGTGGAGACACCGATGTGCTTGGCAGCGGCCGCAACGAGTTGCGGGTAGTAGTTCATGCCGCTCGCGAAAGGCTTGATCGCTCCTTCGTCCAGCGAACGAGTCCCGTCCGGAACGATGAGGTCGGGATCGACCTCGAGACGCGAGCCGAGACCCGCGCAGTCGGGACACGCACCGTAGGGCGAGTTGAACGAGAAGTCGCGGGGTGCGAGCTCGTCCATGGAGACGCCATGCACCGGGCATGCAAGTGCCTGGGAGAAGGACAACTCATCGCCGTCGATCACCGAGACGAGCACCGTGCCGGCTGTGAGCCGAAGTGCGGTCTCGACGCTGTCCGCAAGACGAGTGCGCACGCCTTCCTTCATGATCAGGCGATCGACCACGACTTCGATGTCGTGCTTGTACTTCTTGTCGAGGACGATGTCCTCGTCGAGGGTGCGCATCTCCGTATCGACGCGCACCCGGGTGAAGCCCTCCCGGCGTAGCTCGTCGAAGAGCTTGCCATACTCGCCCTTGCGGCCCCGGACCACCGGTGCGAGCACCTGGAACTTCGTTCCCTCGGCAAGCTCGAGGATACGATCGACGATCTGGTCGGGCGTCTGACGCTGGATCGGGCGGCCGCAGACCGGGCAGTGCGGTATACCCACACGCGCGAAGAGCAGCCTGAGATAGTCGTAGATCTCGGTGACCGTGCCCACCGTCGAGCGCGGGTTGCGTGAGGTCGTCTTCTGATCGATAGAGACCGCCGGGGAGAGCCCCTCGATGTGGTCGACGTCGGGCTTGTTCATCTGGCCGAGGAACTGGCGTGCGTACGCCGACAGCGACTCTACGTAGCGGCGCTGACCTTCCGCGTAGATGGTGTCGAAGGCGAGCGACGACTTGCCCGAGCCCGACAGCCCGGTGATGACCACGAGCTTATCGCGCGGGATGTCGAGGTCGAAGCCTTTGAGGTTGTGCTCGCGGGCGCCCCGGATGGAGATGGATTCGAGTGACACGGAGTGGACCTGCCTAACCGTCAAGAGTGAGATTCCAGGCAAGTCTTCATTGTACCCGCCCTGGCGAGCGAACGCACGTTCGACAGCCTGCGAAACCCTACCGGGCCAACCTCGTCACCGCCGATGGGATCTCCGACAAGACCGTGAGGTGCCCATGTCCCGGAAGCACGTGGAGCACCGCGCCGGGGACGACCTCAGCGGTGTGGCGACCGTGAGCGAGGGTTAGAAGCATGTCGTCACTGCCGTCGGTACACCACTCGATGGCGGTGTCTTCATCAGGCAGCTGCATGATCTCGACCTCGACCGGCGGGAATCCTTCCCACGCGTCCGGCCAGCCCATGTCCGTCACGCCTCCCAGTACGATTCCCGCCGAGACGCTCAAGCAGTAGCGCGGCGCACGCCCACTGCGTACGGGCCGCCCGAGGAGTGACCCGCCGCAACGAACGTGTCGACGCCGAGGGAGTCGAGGAGCATCGCGACGTCTGCCGGCCAGTCGGCCATCGACCTGCCGGGCTGGGGGGAAGACCGTCCATACCCGGGGCGCTCTGGCGATACGACGCGCACACCCTCGGCAAGGAAGCGCTCCTCGAGATACCCGATCCGCAGACGGCTCGCCGGGGTACCGTGAAAGAACACAACGCACGGCCAACCGGGCTCGCCGATGTCGATGTAGGCGAGGATTCGACCGTCACCCATGCTGACCTGCGAGTCCCTCATGCGTTCCCCCCACCGACCGCGCCTGTACGTGGCCCCACACGGCGTTCACACCCCGTTACGGTGGGACTCATGAGAAAACGAGGCCACATCCTACGAAGGCGGCTCACTACTCTCGGTGCTGCGCCTAGAAGAGGTCCTCGGCCAGACGGTGCAGCAGCTCCGGTTCGCGAAGGTCGTGGCGGTCGAGCGTCTCAACCACGCACCCACTGTTGAGCACGTACGCTCGGTCGGCGATGCGGCTCGTCTGTCCGAGGCTGTGGGAGACAGCGAGGATGGGGTAGCTCTCCTTGAGCCGGACAATGAGGTGCTCGATCCGCCGCGTGGCGCGGAAATCGAGGGAGGCGGTCGGCTCGTCGAGCAAGAGCACGCTCGGCTCGAGCGAGAGCGCCCGCGCGAGGCACAGGCGCTGCTGCTGCCCTCCAGAGAGCGTCTGAGCCTGGGCGCCGAGCCGCTCCTTCACCTCGTCCCACAGCTCGACCTCCCGCAGCGCTGCCTCGATGCGGCTGTCGAGTTCGGACTTCTTAAGACCGAGGACGTGGCGCAGTGGCACGGTGAAGTTCTGCCGGATCGACGTCGGTAGGACGTTGGGGGTCTGGAACACCATCCCGGCGGTGCGCCGCAACCTCGCTACGTCGCAGCGATCGCCGTACGCATCCACCGTTGCCCCATTGACGGAAAGTGCCACCTCCCCCTCCGTGCGCACTCCAGAGAACACGTCGTTCATCCTGTTGACTGCGCGCAGGAGTGTGGTCTTGCCCGAGCCCGACGGTCCTATCAAGGCCGTCAGCTCCCCCTGGCGGAACTCGATATCGACTCCGCTTAATACCTGTGCGTGGCCGAACCACACGTTCAGTCCTTTGACCGCAACTACGCTTTCCATCTGCGCTCGAGACTCCTTTGTAGGAAGAGTGACCCGGTGAACAGTGACGCCGTGAGGACGAGGAGCACGAGGGCCATCGCGAAGCCCACGTTGAGCTCCTCGACCGTATTGTGCTCGGCGGCTGTCACGAAGATGCTGAACGGAAGCGCCTCGAACTTGGTGGTAAGACTCTGCGGACCGCGGCCGCCCGCCGTTGCCACTGCGCCCGTGAGCATGATCACCGCCGTGTCTTCAGCGGCCCGACCGAGTGAGAGTACTGCGCCGCTCAGGATACCGCGGCTCGCCGAGGGTACGAGGATCTTTGTGACCGCCTGTGTATGCGACATGCCAAGGCTCGGTCCGAGGAGGCGGAGACTGAGGGGCAGGCCCTCGATCGCGTTCTGCGTAGCGCGAATCATGTAGGGCAGCACGAGGAGTGCAAGACACGCGGCGGCGAGCAGCAGTCCGGTGGTGGCGCCCGGCATGAACGTCTGCCTCAGCAGTAGGATCATCGAGAACCCGAAGAGTCCCATGATTATCGACGGCGTACCGGCTAGCACGTCCACCATCATGGTGACCACCGTCCGGAACCGCTGGCCGGCGTATTCGGAGATGTAGATCCCGGCCGCCACACCAAGCGGGATGGCTGCCGTGGAGGACAGCACAACGAGCGTGAGCGTCCCAGCGACGGCGGGCCAGATGCCCTCGAACACCCGCGTGCCGCCGAAGACCGCCGCATGCCACGTCACGTCCCCGAAGAAGAGCTCGGCGCTCAACAGGTGGGCCGAGCGGGAAGCCAGGAACGCCACGAGCGCGCCCACTACGAAGAGCACCCCGACGCCCGCGAGCCAGCTCGCCGCAGCGAGCAGGAGGTCCGTCTGCCTACGCATCGTTGCGCCTCCGTCGCGCGAGCCAGCGCACCGTCACCGAGATCGCGGCGGTCACCAAGAGCAGGAAGAAGCCACTCGCGAACGCCGACTGATACCCGGGACCCCCGACCTCGAGCGACATCACGACCCCGATGTGCGCCGTGAGCGCCCTTACCGAATCGAGCGGCGAGTCGGGTACGAGCGGGACGTTGCCCGCGAGCATGAGCGCGATCATCGTGTCGCCAAGCGCCCGGCCGAACCCAAGAACGAACGCGGCGAGCAGACCCGTTCGCGAACCAGGCACCAGCACGCCGAACACGTGCTGGGTCGGGCTCATACCGAGCGCGGCCGTCGTGAAGCCGGTCGTCGGCGCGAGGCCGCGCCAGTTCGAGTCAAGCACCAGCACGATGGTGGGCAGCACGAGCACGGCCAGCACGCAGCCGGCTCCGAGGAGCGAAAACCCGGTCCCCTGCTCGAACGTGCGCCTCAGCAGCGGAGGGATCGTCACCACCGCGGCGAACGCGTAGACGATGGTCGGGATACCGGTCATGAGGTTGACGACCGCCATGACGGGCCTGACGAGCCACCGGGGTCCGATCCCATACGCGAACGCGCACACGAGCACGGCCGTAGGGAACGCGAGCGCCATCGCGAAGACCGACAACACGAACGAGCCGACCACCATCGGGAAGATGCCGTAGCTCCCTTCGGTCGGACGCCACTCCCAGTTGAGCATGCGCGCAGCGCCCTCGGCCGTGAAGATCGGTGCGGCGAAGTACGCGAGGAACACGAAGATGGACAAGACGGCCGCGACAGCGATCGCCGCAGCCGTCCCGAAGACGCCGCGCAAGAGGAGGTCACTCCTGTCGCATGGGCCCTCTAGCCGCATTACGGCGTGTAAGTCGGGATGTACCCGGCATCCTCGATGTAGGAAACGCCGTCAGCACCCATGATGTAGTCGAGGAATGCCTTGGTGAGACCGTCAGGCTCACCGTTCGTGATGCTGTAGAGCCTGCGGGTGACGACGAACGATCCGTCCAAAGCGCTCTCGTTGGTGGGCTCCACACCGTTGTAAGCGACACCGGCTACCGAGTCGTCCATGCTGCCGATGCTCATGAAGCCGATGGCCTGCTCGTCGGCGGCGACCGCTGTCTTCATGGCGCCGTTCGACGTCACGATGATCGCCTCGGCGGTGACATCGCCGCCCTGCAATCCTCGGTCTATGAAGGTCTCGCCCGTGCCGCTACCGTCCTCACGCGCGTATACGTTGATGGCCCCAGCCCCACTGCCGACCTCCGACCAGTCAGTGATCTCGCCGGCAAAGATGCCCTGTACCTGCTCGGTCGACAGGTCACGGACCGGGTTTTCGGGGTGGACGATCACGGTGACCCCGTCGATCGCGAATGCGAAGAGCTCGAGGTCCGGATACTGCTCG
>SKKZ01000238.1 GCA_007123455.1 Coriobacteriia bacterium
AACGCCGACGTCGTGCTCACCTGCGGGGGCACCGGCTTCAGTCCCCGCGACATAACGCCGGAGGTCACCGAGCGCGTTGCGGGCCGCAGGGCCCCCGGTATCGCCGAGTACATCCGGGCGCAGAGCCTCGCCATCACTCCCCGCGCGATGCTCTCGCGCGGGACCGCGGGCGTGCGCGGCACGACGCTCATCGTCAACCTGCCCGGCAGCGAGAAGGCCGCGCGGGAGTCCTTCGGCTTCGTGGCCGATCAGCTGGAGCACGCGGTGGAGATGATGGCGGGAGGCGGGCACTAGCGTGTCTGCCGACAAGCGCGCTGTGCCGGTCGCTTACCTCGACCACGGGGCGACCTCGTGGCCCAAGCCGCAACCCGTCATCGATGCGGTCGTCCGCGCGCTGACCGAGCTCGGCGGCAACCCCGGACGGGGCGCGTACGCGATGGCGCTCGACGCCTCGCGCGCGATCTTCGAGGCCCGTCGCGCTTGTGCGCAGCTGCTCGGCGTGGCTGACTCGCGTGACCTGCTCTTCCAGTCCGGCTGCACCGCGGGCTGCAACCTCATGCTCAAGGGGACTCTCAAGCCCGGCGACCGCGTGGTCGTCGGCTCGATGGAGCACAACGCGGTCGCCAGGCCGCTCGCGCACCTTGCGCGACTGGGGATCGAGATAGCCGTCGTGAAGGCCGACCGGACCGGGCTTATCGACCCCGACGACGTCGAGCGTGCGGTTCGCCAGGAGCCGACCCGCGCCGTCGTCTGCCAGCACGCTTCCAACCTCACCGGCACCATCCAGCTCGTCGGTGACCTTGCCGACATCGCCCACGAACACGGAGCGATCATGCTCGTGGACGGTGCGCAGGGTGTCGGGCATCTCGAGGTCGATATCGCCGCCCTCGGCGTTGACGCGTATGCGGCCTCGGGCCACAAGGGCATGCTCGGTCCGCAGGGAGTCGGCCTGCTCTATCTGGCTCCCGGCCTCGAAGCCGACGTGCAGATCGAGGGTGGCACCGGTGCGGGAGGTTCCGAATCCCTCGAGATGCCTGCCGAGCGTCCCGACCGTTACGAGGCCGGGACCGCCAACACCCCCGGCATCGTGGGTCTTGGAGCGGCAGCCGGGTTCCTTGCCGGGGAAGGGGCGGCCCAGCGCGATCTCGAGGCGGATCTGGCACGTCGGCTGCACGAGGGAATCCTCGGGATCGAAGGGTTCCGGGTCCTCGGTCCGCCACCCGGTGTGCCCCGGGTGCCCATCGTAAGCGCCGTCCACGAGCGCGTGGACGGCGACCGGATCGCGTTCGTCCTGGACCGCACGTACGGCATCGCGGCTCGTGCCGGTCTGCACTGCGCTCCGTGGGCCCACGACACCGTCGGCACCTTCGAGTGCGGTGCCGTTCGCTTCGGCGTTGGGTGGGGAACCACGGGGGCTCACATCGAGCTCGCACTGCGTGCGCTACACGAGATCGTGTCGTCATGAGCGTGCGCGAGCCGAGGACCTTCGCCATCTTCGGGTTCGCGACCACGCATACGGCGCTCGCCGCCGAGCAGCTGCTCAAGGACCTCGGCGTCCCGGTCACACCGATCCCCGCACCGAAGTCTCTCGGAGGCGCTCTCTGTGGTATCGCACTGAGGATCGACCCGCTCGACGCCGAGCGTGCCGAACTGCTCCTCGAACGGGCCGATCTGAGTCCCCGGGCGCGCGGAGAGATAGAGGATGTGTAGGGGAATGCGCCGAACAAAGAGGTGCCGGAAAGAGTCGTATCCCGTGCGTAGCAGCTTGCCTCGCACGGGCGGCTCTGGTCTAATGTAACTGGTGTTACGAGCCTTTCCTGCCGCGTCTGACGTTCCGGCACTAACGTCGACGTGTCGCGTGCGGCCGAGCCCGTGTGCGCCGGGAGGGACGACCGAACAGCATACGTAGGGCGTTTCGTGCGCCGTGCGTGACAGGGAGCAGGGGGTGTCAGAGATAAGTCTGACCCAGTTGAACATCTGGTTGGACGTCGCGTTCACGGCCCTTTATGTGGTCGTCGTTCTCGGCTTGACTGGTCATTTCGTCGGCAACATCCTGACCGGCAGGGTCAGGAAGCGTTTCGTCGGCAAGCAATGGCCCCACCACGAGGGACCGCCGGTCCCCTTCGCCCCCAAGTTCGCTCACTTCACCCACGTATTCTCCATGTTCGCGCTCGCCATCTCGGGTCTCTACATCCGCTTCCCGTTCTTCGACAGCGGGCGCACGGCGATGCGCTGGGTGCACTACGTCTTCATGATCATCGTGACCGTCACCGTACTGTGGCGTTTGTGGTACGCCTTCTTCGCCCGGCAGCGTGACTGGCGCGAGTTCGCCGTCACCAGAGAAGACATCGTCACCGCACCCAAGGTCATCCTCTACTACATCTTCGTGAAGTCGTCCAAGCCGCACCTCGGCAAGTACAACGTCATGCAGAAGATGACCTACACGATATTCGTGCCGCTCATGCTCTTGCAGGCCTACTCGGGATTCGCACTCATCGCCCAACCGTTCATCTTCGGCTACAGTCCGCGTGAACTGCTCGTCGGCTGGTGGCTGGGTATCCTCGTCGGTTCGACCGACCTGGCCGGGTGGTATGCACGCACGCTGCACTACATCATCACCTGGCTGTTCATCATCCTGACGACGGTGCATGCGTATCTTTCGATGACTGAGGACTTCCCGGCCTTCAAGAACTTCTTCGGCCTGGGCGACGGCCATGAGGAGCACGAGGGACACGAACCCCATGGGGCGCCCGCACCGGCGGCGACGGCGGGTGAGCATTCATGACGCGAACCTCTCGTTGGGCCACAGCGTCCGTCTTCATCGCCCTGGCGGCGATGATGCTCATCCCGGGCGTTTCGGCTGCACAGGAGGAGCCGGTCACCACCATTGCCGAGGTCTCCGGATACGACGTTGACTTCACGCTCCCGACGGCTGCCAAGGCCGGCTGCCTCGTCTGCCACGGCGACGAGAACCTCATCAGGCTTCGTGAGGACCAGGTCGTGAGCTTCTACGTCGATTCCGCCGAACTCGAGGCGGGTCCGCACGCGACCGTGCAGTGCGCCGGCTGCCACCTTGACTTCGCCTTCACACTGCCGCACGCGCAGGAAGGGGAGGACTGGCGCCGCACCGCGAAGCTTGCGTGCAAGAACTGCCATCAGGAGCAGTACCTCGAGTTCGGGCAGGGCGTGCACCGCATCGAGGTTGCCACCGGCGAAGACAACACCACGGCTGAAG
>SKKZ01000240.1 GCA_007123455.1 Coriobacteriia bacterium
CGGCACCGGCCGCGTGCTTGCTGGCGGCGCGCGTGTCGCGGCGTACCTTGGTGCGCTCGCCCTTTCCTACGTCGCCATCTGGTACGGTGGCCCGTACCTCGGCGTCGTCTACCCCCTTCTGGCTACGGTGTCGATCATCGTGACCTTCACCGTGATCAACCTCGTCATCGTCTGCCTGCTCCCGCCGTTCGAGCGCAGGGCTTCCCGGCTCAGGGATGCCTGGCTTCCGCTGCTGATAGCCCTGGGCCTGACCGGGCTCGAGCTTGCAGGCAGTGCGCTGCTGAAGGCGTGGCTGGTCGGTGCGCTCACCTGACTCCCGGTAGGGTAGCGAACGCACGCTCCGTGTCAGAGCCCATCGGTACACTTCACGCGAACATACGTTCTAGTGGAGGTGGATGGCCATGTCACGTGCACTCGAAGCGCCGACACTCAAGATGTACGCACGGGAGCTTGCCCGGACGGCGCACACCGAGCACGGAGTGCCGGAACAGCTCGCGGAGCGTGCCCGTACGGCCACTGTCCGCAATCTTGCGCATCTCGGTAATGAAGTGCTGGGCTCGTCGGGGAGACGCCGCGTCAAGGCCTACTTCGACGCTGTCGTGCGCCGAGCGTCGGCTCGTGCGACGGGGCCGGGGGTAAGGGAGTACCGCCTGAAGGTGATGGCGGCATCGGTTGCCGCAGACCTCAGGGCTTCCGGTGCGGACGGTGAGCGCATATCAGACGAGGTCGACGCGTGGCTGAAGTCCCATCAGGGAGCAGCGTGAGGTCACCCGGCTTCACGAATCCGTTCAGCGGTTCGATGAGGAGTAAAGGACCGCACCGCTTCCGCGGTCAAAGACCCACAGCCGGGTGCTGTCCATGATCCCGCCCTCAGGTCCCCATGCTTCGAGCAGTATCCAGGCTGACGTGTCTTCCACTACGGCAGCCTCGCCGTAGTAGGGGACCGAGCGGCCGGTGTCGGTGAGTGACCGGGTGATGAACTCGGCGAGCTCCGCGGCTTCGCCGCCGCGGGAGCGCAGTTCGACGAGCGCATCCCTGCGGCGTTCCGAGGCAGTGCTGACGGGCTCGTCTCGTATGGAGTCCGGGGGAGTTGCCGAGAGATGCAGCGCCTCGACCTGTTCCAGAGAGTACGACGCCCCTTCGGACACGAAGGTCACGTCCGGTCCACCACATCCAGCGAGGAAGAGTGAGACGAGCAGAACCGTCGCGAGTGACGTCGCGATTGCACGAACACCCATGTCACCATCGCCTCCTCGAGTCGCTCTGTGTCACATGGTAGTCGATTCACTGCTTCGGGGGAGATAGAGAGAGTGGGTACGAAGGTACCAGCAGGACATCCGCATCGGCGGGAGGACCACGGCGTGCAGAACATCGTATGCTTCGTCTCGGATTTCGGGCTCGAGGACACCTGGGTGGGAGTGTGTCACGCGGTCATACATCGTGCGTGCCCCCTTGCCCGCGTGGTCGACCTCGGCCACCAGATCCCCGCCTACGACATCAAGAAGGGCGCTGCTGTCGCAGCCGCCGGCGTCTATCAGCTTCCCGAGGCCATCCATCTGGTGGTGGTCGATCCGGGTGTGGGCGGCGGCCGCAAGGACCTGTGTCTGACCACGGTCGTCGGGACACGGCTCGTAGGTCCCGACAACGGAGTGCTCATGCTGGCTGCCGAGCGTGCGGGCGGGGTCGATGAGGCGTACGCTCTCGATCCGTCGAAGATCGACTTCCGTGCGCCGCTTCGGACCTTCCATGCCCGGGACGTGCTTGCGCCCGCAGCAGCGGCGCTGGCGTGCGGCGTCGAGCCTTCTTCACTGGGCAATCCTGTCGACCCCGCGACGCTCGTTCCGCCCCCGTTCGAGCCGACCGTCTCCGACGGCGAGTACGTGATCGCCCCCGTGCTCGAGTGGGATCGGTTCGGTTCCTTGCGGCTACGTATCACCGCCGAGGAGTTATCGAGACGCGGCCTGGAGTCCGAGCGGCTCGAGATCGGCTTCGGCCACCTGGCGCTCGAGGTGAAGTTCGCGGGCACCTTCGCAGACGTCGAGGAGGGTGAGCCGGTCGCCCTGGTCGACTCCTCGGGATGGCTCACACTCGCGATACGGATGGGCAGTGCTGCCGAGCGCTACGGCATCGAACCCGGCGCATGCGCCCGCGTCCGGGCCCTCTGAGTGTCAGACCTGCCGTCTATCCTTCAGGACACATCGAAGATGAAGGAAGGACGAGGTCATGAAGAGCCAGTACGTGCGCGAACTTGCCGAGGGCATGCGTGTCGATACCCATTTCGCGCTCGTCTCCAAGGAGATTCGATCCACGCGGGCAGGTGAGGCGTTCCTCTCTCTGGAGCTGGGCGATCGCACAGGCAGGATCGCAGCCGTGTGCTTCCGGCCTACCTCCGAGGCGACAGCCGTGCCGAGCGGTGGTGTCGTCGGCGTGTGTGGCACGGTGACCACGTACCGGGGGCGAAAGCGGATCTCTGTCGAACATCTCACGCCTGTGTCCGCCTACGACCCTGCCGATCTGCTCGAGTCCTCCCGGCGCGAGATCGATGAAGTGGTAGCCGAGTTCAAAGGCGTTGCCTCAACGGTCAGCGACCGGGAGCTAAGACGTGTCCTCAAAGCGGTATTCGGCGATTCCGATTTCTTCGGCAGGTTCGCCACGTGCCCCGGCGCGCGCACCTATCACCATGCACACCTCGGCGGTCTCATCGAGCACACACTTGCCGTCGCGGGATTGTGCCGCACGCTCGGGACGATGTATCAGGGTGTCGACACGGACCTGCTCGTGACCGCGGCACTCCTGCACGACGTCGGCAAGGTGGATGAGCTGACGTATGACACCGCGGTCGGCTACACCGACGAAGGCCGGCTGCTCGGCCATGTCGTTCTGTCCGAGCGGCGCCTCCGTGAGGCGGCCGCATCACTCTCGCCCGCACCTCCGCCCGATCTGCTGACACGGATGTCGCACGCGGTCCTTTCCCACCACGGCGAACTCGAGTGGGGCTCGCCGAAGCGGCCGTCCACCATCGAGGCGCTCCTCTTGCACCATGCGGACAACCTGGATGCGAAGGCCGACGGGTTCCTCTCTCTGACTGGTGGCGCTTCGAGGGCAGAGGAGCGCTGGACCGATTCCGCCAATCTCTTCCGGCGGCCGCTGTATGCTCCCGCACCGCTCGACGATGAGCGTCCCGTGCCGGATGTGGAGGATGCGCGTCATCTGGTCCGGGTGTGAG
>SKKZ01000219.1 GCA_007123455.1 Coriobacteriia bacterium
CCACCATCATCCGCCACCTGCCCGGCGGACGGTTGGGCGTCTTTCGTGTGCATCGGACCGTGTGTTAGAATCAGCGAGGCCTGAAGCGTGTCCTGCGAGAAGTGGGTAACCCCCGCTTCTTTTGTTCTGGAAGGAGGTCGGTACATGCCGCAAGAACTCGAAACGCGCCTTGAAGCCGCGCTCGAACCCGCTGCGAACAGCCACGGGTTCGAACTCGTCGCTATAGAGATCGTGGGTACCCACGCACAGCCGACCGTCCGCATCTTCCTCGACCGGGACGGCGGCATCGGGCTCGATGCGATCTGTGAGGCGAACGAGTGGGTCTCTGCCGTGCTCGACGACGTAGACCCGTTCAAGGGTTCATACACCCTTGAGGTGTCTTCGCCCGGCATCGACCGGCCGTTGCGTAAACTCGCCGATTTCGAACGCTTCGCCGGCTCGCACGCCACGATGAAGACCCGCCCGATCGACGGGCATACGAGATTCACCGGCGTCATCGAACGCGTCGAGGACGACGCAGTGGTCATGGACATCGACGGAGAACCCGTCCACATACCCTTTGAAGACGTGCGCAGTGCACGGCTCAAGGCAGAGGTGGACTTCGGACACGGAAGGGGCGGTTGTGAGCGATGAGCTCTGAACTCATGGAGGCGTTGCGCCAGCTCGCACGTGAGAAGAATATCGACGAGTACGAGATCCTGGATCGCCTTGAGCAGCAGCTCGCCGCAACGTACCGTCGCATACTCGACCTTGAGAACGATACGCGGGTAACCATCGACCGGGAGACCGGTAGCATATACGTCTACGAACTGATCCCGATCGGGGGCACCGAAGAGGAGCCCGAGTTCGAGGAGAAGGACATCACTCCCGCCGACGTCTCCCGTATCGCCGCGCAGGCCGCCAAGAACGTCATCATGACGTCGATCCGCGAGGCGGAGCGGGAGAAGATCTATGAGGAGTACTCGGACCGTGTCGGTGAGAGCGTGACCGGCACCGTCCAGCAGTCCGACAGCCGCTACACGCTCATCAAGCTCCGTGAGGGCGTCGAGGCACTCCTGCCGCCAACCGAGCAGCCTCCGAACGAGCGCTACGATCACAACCAGCGCATCAAGGCTTACATCATCGAGGTTCGCAAGACATCGACGGAGCCGTCGATCGTCGTCTCGCGTACCCATCCGGGCCTGATCCGCCGCCTCTTCGAACTCGAGGTGCCCGAGATCTACGACGGCATCGTCGAGATCAAGAGCGTCGCGCGCGAGCCGGGTCTGCGGTCCAAGGTCGCTGTATCGAGCCGCGAGTCGGGCCTTGATCCGGTCGGCGCGTGCGTCGGGCCTAAAGGCAGCCGCGTCCGCATGGTCGTGAGCGAGCTTCGCGGTGAGCGCATCGACGTCATCCCGTGGGCCGAGGATCCCTCGACCTATGTCGCGAACTCGATATCACCGGCGAAAGTGACCACGGCACTCATCGACGAGAACAACCACATCGCCACGGTAATCGTGCCCGAGGACCAGCTCTCGCTCGCCATCGGCAAGGAGGGTCAGAATGCACGCCTTGCCGCCAAGCTCACCGGCTGGCGCATTGACATCAAGAGCCAGGCGCAGGCCGCTGAGGCCGGTATCACAACCCACGCACCGGGTACCGAATCCGGTATCGAGGAGGAGACAGACGGCCGCTGTGTGGCCGTGACGAGTTCCGGGCTTCGGTGTCGCAACAAGGCACGTCCCGGGAGCGTCTACTGCGGTGTCCACGAAAAGGAGGGCACCGAAACGTGACACGTACCCGCAAGATGCCGACGCGAACCTGCATCGGCTGCGGCCGCGCCGACGATAAGCGCTCCCTCGTGCGAATCGTTCGCACAAGCGACGGTCACATCGAGGTCGACCCGACTGGGAAGGCCAACGGCCGTGGCGCATACGTCTGTCACCGCGTCGAGTGCTTCGACGCTGCAGTCGCACGGCGACGCATCGATTCTGCACTGCGTGTCCACCTGCACGACGACGACCTCGACCGAATGAGACGAGACCTCGAGGCGCTGCTCGCCAGCGCAGCAGCCTCGCAGCAAGGACGGTGACTGTATGCCCAGCATGAGAGTCCACGAACTCGCCAAAGAGTTCGGCATGACCTCCAAGGAGCTTCTCGAACAGCTCCAGGCCATGAAGATACCCGCGAAGAACCACGCTTCCACGCTTGTCGAGGCGTATGTGGACAAGATCCGCAAGGACCTCGGACCTCTCATCGCCGAGCGCCAGGCCGCAATGGAGGCCGAACGCCTCAAGATCGAAGAGGAAGAGGCCGCGAAGCGCGCCGCCGAAGAGGCCGTTCGCAAGGCTGCCGAGGATGAGCGTCGGAAGGCCGAATCCGAGGAACGTGCCCGCCGCGAGGAAGCTGCGCGCATTACCGAGGAGGCTCGACGCAGGGCCGAGGCCGAAGAGGCCGAGAAGCACGCTGCAGAAGAAGCCGCACGCAGGGCCGAAGCCGAAGAGGCCGAGAGGCACGCTGCGGAGGCGGCGGAGCGTGCCCGTCGGGAAGCAGAGGAGAGCGTGACTCTCGAGAAGAGCGAGGAGGACCGCTACCGCGAGATGGCAAAGCAGGCGGAAGAGGTCTCCCGCTCGACGATCATCGAGGAAGCCAAGCAGGCGGTCGCGGCCGCGCAAACCGAGCAGGGCAAGCGCAAGAAGCGCAAGGAGAAGCGCCAGAAGCATGCGGACGACATCGCCGTGCTGGAACCACACGCTACCGAACCCGTCGCTGCCGGTGACGGCGAGCTGATCACCGTCATCGAAGGCGTCACAGTCGGCGAGTTCGCTGACGCTCTCGGCGTTCCCTCTACCGAGATCATCAAGCGGCTCATGCTGCTCGGTACCCCTCTTACCGTCAATCAGCCGATGATGAGTGACGTCGTCGAGCTGATCGCCGACGACCTCGATCGTGAAGTCATCGTCGTTGCACCTGAACAGGAATCGGGCCTGGTCTTCGACGACGCACCCGAGGATCTCGTACCGCGTCCGCCGGTGGTCACCGTCATGGGCCACGTCGACCACGGCAAGACCTCGCTTCTCGACGCGATACGTGAGACCGGCGTCGCCGAGACCGAAGCCGGCGGCATCACGCAGCACATCGGTGCGAGCGTTGTGTTCCACGACGGCAAACAGGTCACCTTCATCGACACCCCCGGACACGAGGCCTTCACCGCAATGCGTGCCCGCGGTGCCAAAGTCACTGACGTGGCCGTGCTGGTCGTTGCAGCAGATGACGGTGTCATGCCACAGACAGTAGAAGCCATTCACCACGCAAAGGCTGCCGGTGTGCCGATCATCGTCGCCGTCAACAAGATCGACAAAGAAGGCGCCAACCCCGAACGGGTTCGCCAGGAGCTTACCGAGCACGAAATAGTGCCCGAGGCCTGGGGCGGTTCGGATATCTTCGTGGACGTATCGGCCAAGCAGCGCCTCAACATGCACGAGCTCCTGGAGATGATACTGCTGCAGGCGGACGTGCTCGAACTCAGTGCGAACCCCAAGACGACCGCTTCCGGCATCGTCATCGAGGCCAAGCTCGACAAAGGTCGTGGCCCGGTCGCCACGGTACTCGTCCAGCGCGGAACGCTGCATGTCGGCGACTCCATCGTCGCGGGAACGACCCACGGACGCGTTCGCGCCCTGGTCAACCCCCTGGGTGAGATCGTGACGTCTGCAGGTCCTGCAGACCCTGTCGAGATCCTGGGCCTGGGCAGCGTGCCGTCCGCCGGTGACGAGTTCCGGATCTTCGCCGATGAAAGAGACGCTCGTAACCTTGCAGAGGAGCGCTCGCTCAAGCAGCGCCTCCTTGCACAGGAACGCAAGGTCCACGTCTCCCTCGACGACCTGTTCGCCCGGATCCAGGAGGGTGAGCTCAAGGACCTCAACCTTGTGGTGAAGGCCGACGTTCAGGGTTCTATCGAAGCACTCAAAGACGCTCTCGAGAAGATGGACCGGACCGAGGTTCGGATCAACGTGATCCATTCGGCAGTCGGCGCGATCACGGAGACAGATGTCATGCTCGCCGACGCGTCCGATGCCATCATCATCGGCTTCAACGTCCGCCCGGAGCCCAAGGCACGGGCGATCGCCGAGAAGGAGAGCGTGGACATCCGGCTCTACCGCGTCATCTATCAGGCCATCGAGGACATCAACGCCGCCCGGGTGGGCATGCTCGCACCGGAGTTCCACGAGGAAGATACGGCGCGGGTCGAGATCCGTGAACTCTTCCGTGTACCGAAGATGGGCGTTATCGCAGGCTCGTACGTGCAGGAGGGTGAGATCTCCCGCGACGATCAGGTGCGTGTCGTTCGTGACGGCACCATCATCTACGAGGGCAAACTGGGCTCGCTCCGGCGGTTCAAAGATGACGTCAAGAGCGTGCGCGCCGGCTTCGAATGCGGTCTCAGCATCGCCGGTTTCCAGGACATCAAAGAGGGCGACATCGTCGAAGCATTCAAGACGATCGAAGTCGCCCGCAAGGAATAAGGAGCGACCGTGAAGCAGACCCCTCGTACCCGCAAGGTGAACGAGATGGTTCGTGAGGCAGTCGCGATCATCCTCTCGGAGGAGGTCGCCGACCCCCGTCTGGAGCTTGTGACCGTCACCTCGGCGGAGGTGAGCCCCGACCTCTCGGTGGCCAAGATCTTCGTCATCACCCACGGTGGCGAGGAGCGCTACATGGAACTCCTCGAAGGACTCGAGTCGGCATCCGGTCGCATCCGGTCACTGCTCGGAAGTCGTATCTCGCTCCGCTTCACGCCCGAACTGCGCTTCGTTATCGACCGCTCCGTCGATGAAGGGATGCGCATCTCCGAGGCGCTCAAGGACGTTCCTCCCACCTTGCGCGAGGAACGTGAGGGGGAGACCGACGCCGGTACGGATGAGTGACCCTGTGATGGTCGGCTATCACCGGGTCGCCGTAGAGCTGCGAAAAGCCGCCTCCGTCGCCCTGTGCAGTCACGTCAAACCCGACGGTGACGCGGTGGGATCTGCGCTCGCTTTGACCCTGGCGTTGCGCGAGATCGGCATCCCTGCCATCCCGACCCTCGCCGATGACGAAGAACCGCCCGGCTCCTACGAGTTCCTCCCCGGCTTCGGCCTGTTCGTGCCGGCTACCGAGTTGGAACCCCCCGATGTCTTCGTTGCCCTCGACACCCCGAGCGTCGAGCGACTCGGGGACGCCGCGGAACTCGCATCCTCGGCCAGGGCGCTCGTAGTCATAGACCACCATCCGGATAACGCACACTTCGGCACCGTGAACCTCGTCGACCCGGCGGCCGCTGCGACCGGCGTCATGGTGTGGAGGCTTCTCCGTGCGCTCGAGTACGATCCCTCACCTGAGGTCGCGTTGTGCTGCTGGGTCGCGCTAGTTACCGATACAGGGCGGTTCGCCTACGACAACACGAAGTCCGACGCGCTGATAGACGGTGCGGCGATGCTCGAGGCGGGTGCCGATGCGGCGGAAGCCCATCGAGCACTCTACGAGAGCCGTACCCGGGAAGCGATGGCCCTCGAGTGCCGTGTCCTCTCACGCCTCACCGTCGCCAATGATGGCCGTGTCGCGTACGCATGGATTGAAGACGACGACTTCACGCAGACGGGTGCGCGGCCGTGGGAGACCGAACACCTCGTGGACTCGGTCCGTGCGATTGCCGGTATCGACGTTGCGCTGCTGCTGCGGGTGCGTCCCGATACGGTCCGGGTCAATCTGCGCGCCAAGACCGGCTTCGACGTCAGCTCGGTCGCCAGCCGCTGGGGCGGGGGAGGACATACCGCAGCAGCCGGCTTCACGTTCAGCGGTGACCGCACGGCCCTCTTAGGGGAATTGCTGCCATACCTGCCGGGAGGTGACAGGGCGTGACCGCATCCCGTCGGGGGGCTACCGGGCTCTCCGGCGTTCTGGTGGTCGACAAGCCGGCGGGCATGACCAGCCACGATGTCGTAGCTGCTGTCCGTCGATCGACCGGCGAGCGCCGGATCGGCCACGCGGGAACACTCGATCCTGCCGCCACCGGCGTGCTGGTTGTCCTCATCGGTCCGGCGACACGGCTTGCCCCGTACCTGACGGCGGCAGAGAAGTCCTACCTCGCCCGGATCGCCTTCGGGACTCAGACCGCGACCGACGATGCTGAAGGAGAGCCGGTACGGCTCGCGCCCGTGCCCGATCGCCTCGGAGAAGATGCGTACGCGGAATCGGTGCTCGAAGGACTCATCGGCAGCCACGAACAACTGCCCCCCGTGTACTCGGCCATCAAACGTGATGGTGTCACCGCATATCGCGCTGCCCGTGCCGGGGCCCCTCTCACCCTCGACCCGCGATCGATAGAGGTGATCGATGCCCGTCTCGTTGGGATTGTCCGGGAGCCCGATATCTGCTGGGACGCGTCGTTCACGGTCTCGAAGGGCACCTATCTGCGCTCCATCGCCCGTGACCTCGGCCATTCGCTTGAAACCGTAGCTCACCTGGGCGCGCTCAGGCGTACGGCGAGTGGTTCGCTGACCCTTGCTGACGCACACCCCCTCGATCGCGTCATCGCGGAGGGAGCAGACCTTGCCGACCTGTTCATCGATCCGGTTCATGCGCTCGGTTTGCCGGTCCGGATCGTGTCCGCTGAAGAGGCCACCCGTGTAAGCCACGGGGTGTCTCTTCCTCTTGCTGCAGAGGCGGCCGGGAGCATCCATCCCGGAGCACCTGTCTCGGTCGCAGACAGCCAACACCTCCACGCGATCTATGCGCTATCGGCTGACGGGGGCGTTCTGCACCCGATGAGCGTCATCGCCGGGGGTGTTCCGAGATGAACTCCGTGGTGCACTGGGAGAAAGACACCGCACCCCTGGGTGCTGCTGTAGCAGCGATCGGTGTTTTCGACGGTGTCCACGTCGGCCATCAAGCACTCGTCGGACATGCTGCGGCCGACGCACGAAAGCGCGGAATGCAGTGTGTCGCGGTCACGTTCGACCGGGATCCCGACCAGGTAGTCACGCCGGATACCTCCGCTCCGCAACTGCTCACCCTCGATGACAAGTCCCGCTTCCTCCTAGAAGCGGGAGCCGACCTGGTACTCGTCATACCGTTCGATGCCGAACTCGCCGCACGGGCTCCCTCGGACTTTCTCGAACACGTGCTGCTCGCCGCACTCAGCCCTCGTGCCGTACACGTCGGGCTGGATTTCCGCTTCGGCCACTTCGCCGAGGGAAACGTTGCCACCTTGCGGGGTGCGGGCGAGCACATGGGCTTCTCGGTCCACGCTCACGAACTCGTGGAATCCGGTGGTGAGCCTGTCACGTCCACACGGATCCGTGCACTCATCGCGGCGGGTGACGTGGCGGAAGCCTCGGTGCTTCTCGGCAGGCACCATCGCGTAACTGGTCGTGTCGTACACGGCCAGGGGATCGGACGCGCGCTACTCCATATCCCTACCGCCAACCTTCTGCCCACCGAACACGCCGCTCTACCGGCGGACGGGGTCTATGCCGGCTGGGCCTGTGTCGGACCGGCCAAACACCCCGCCGCTCTGTCCGTGGGCCTGCCGCCGACGTTTCCGGGAGCCCGCGATCGGCTTGAGGCCCATATCATCGATCTCACCGACGACCTTTACGGCCAGACACTCACCGTCGGTTTCGCCCGGTATATCAGGCAGCAACACCGCTTCGACTCCGACGAAGACCTCGCCGCGGCCATCAGGTGCGACATCGCGACGATACGCGACGACGATCTTGACCGGGAGTGAGTCGTGCACTTCGCGGACGTTCACCCGTTCCTGTGATACACTATGTCGGTTGCATACACGACCCTCGCCTGAGACCGGCGAATCACCGACGCCGGCCCCGGACGTGGGCGTACACGAACAGAAAGGTGAACCACATATGTCCCTGAGCAAAGATGCCAAGTCGACGATTATTGCGACCCATGCCCGCACAGAGGGCGACACCGGGTCTCCCGAAGTCCAGATCGCGCTACTCACCCAGCGCATCCGTGAACTCACCGAGCACCTCAAGACCCACAAGAAGGATCACCACACACGTCGTGGACTTCTCAAGCTTGTCGGCCAGCGCCGTCGTCTTCTGGGCTATCTGAAGAAGAAGGACATCGAGCGCTACCGCGCGATCATCGCCGAACTCGGCATCCGCGGGTAAGAACCCCACAGAGGCACTCCGAAGGCGGGAGAAAGCTCCCGCCTTCTTACTACCGGTCGCCGGATGCGTCGGTGGTAGAGGTCTCCGCGCACGGGGCGTGGAGAGAAGAGGCAGAGGAAGCAGGAGTCAGATGTCAAAAGTAGTCGAGCGTTTCGAGTTGTACGGCAAGGAGTACGTCCTGGAGACCGGCGAGCTCGCCAAGCAGGCGGGCGGCGCGGTCGTCGTACGCCAGGGAGACACGATGGTGCTCGTCACCGCCACCGCATCCCGCAATCCCAAGGATCTGGACTTCTTCCCGCTCACCGTCGATTTCGAAGAGCGGATGTATGCTGCAGGCAAGCTGCCCGGCGGCTTCATCAAGCGTGAGGCCCGCCCTAGCGAGAAGGCTATCCTCACCGCACGCATGATCGACCGGCCGCTGCGTTCGGCATTTGCCGACGGCTTCCGCAACGAGGTCCAGATCATCTCAACGGTGCTCTCAGCCGACCAGGTCTCGCAGCCCGACGTCATCAGCATCATGGGCGCCTCGGCTGCTCTGATGGCTGCCGGTATCCCCTTCGAAGGCCCGCTCGCGGGCGTGCGCATCGCACGCATCGACGGCGAGTTCGTCGTGAACCCGACCTTCGACGAGCTTGAGATCTCCGATCTGGACCTGGTTGTCGCCGGGTCACCCGACGCCGTCTACATGATCGAGGCCGGTGCCTACGAAGTCTCAGAGGACGACATGCTCGCTGCGCTCACCTTCGCGCAGGAAGCCATCACAGAGTTCTGTGCCGTGCAGGAGCGTTTCGTCTCCCAGACCGACGTCACTCCGATGGAGGTGCCGCTCCACGTCATCGACGAGGGTCTTCGCGAGCGCATCTTCTCTGCAGGTGCGGACAAGATGCGTCAGGCGCTCCACAACCCGGACAAGTTCTCGCGCATGAACGGTGTCGCCGCCGTCAAGGACGAGGTGCTCGCCACCTTCTCCGAGGAAGAGCTTGCCGCCGACGGCAAGGACATCAAGGCTCTGCTCAAGGAGCTTGAAAAGAAGACGATGCGTACGATGGTTCTCGAGGAGGGCGAGCGTGCCGACGGCCGTAAGGTCGACGAAGTACGCCAGGTCACCTCGATCGCAGGCTACCTGCCACGAGCTCATGGCTCGGGCCTCTTCACGCGTGGGCAGACGCAGGTGCTTTCGGTCCTCACCCTCGGCATGCTCTCCGAGTGGCAGCGAATCGACACGATCGACGTCTCAGAGGGCAAGCGCTACCTGCACCACTACAACTTCCCGCCCTTCTGCACCGGCGAGACCGGCTTCATGCGAGGCCCGAAGCGCCGTGAGATCGGGCACGGGGCTCTTGCGGAGCGAGCACTCATGCCGGTGATACCTGCCGAGGACGCGTTCCCGTACACCGTCCGTATCGTCTCCGAGGTCCTCGAGTCCAACGGGTCGAGCTCGATGGGCTCGGTCTGCGGTTCGACCCTCGCCCTGATGGACGCGGGCGTGCCGATCAAGGCCCCCGTCTCGGGTATCGCCATGGGACTCATCAAGGAGGGTGACGACGTCGCCATCTTGAGTGACATCCAGGGTCTCGAGGACTTCCTCGGTGATATGGACTTCAAAGTCGCCGGTACCGAGAACGGCATCACTGCACTGCAGATGGACAACAAGGCCAAGGGCCTGTCCTACGAGATTCTCGAGACGGCGCTGCGGCAGGCGAACGAGGGTCGTGCCTATATCCTCACGAAGATGCTCGAGGCCATCGGCACGCCGAGGGTGGCACTCTCCGAGTACGCACCGCGCATCCTGACCGTCAAGATCCCGGTCGACAAGATTCGCGACGTCATCGGCTCGGGCGGCAAGGTCATCCGCGGTATCCAGGAGGAGACCGGCGCCCAGATCGACATCCAGGAAGACGGCACGATATTCGTCGCCTCGCGTGACAAGGGTGGCGAGGAAGCCGTCCGCCGCATCCAGCTCATCGTCAAGGTCCCCGAGATCGGCGAGCGCTACAAAGGTCGCGTGGTCTCCATCCAGGCGTTCGGTGCGTTCATCGAGTTGACCCCCGGCAAGGACGGCCTGCTCCACATCTCGCGCGTGGCCAAGGGACGTGTCGAGAAGGTCGAGGACGTCCTGAGCGTCGGCGACGAGGTCGAGGTCGAAGTGCTCGACATCGACGACCGTGGCAAGATCAGCCTCGACCGCGTCGACAAGCCCGAGGCACCCCCGTCCTCCGGTGGCGGTGGTGGCGGCGACCGCAAGCCACAGGGCAGCAGCGGCGGCGGCGACCGTGACCGGGGTGGCGATCGCGGCGATCGCAAACCGCGACGTCGTCATTAGGCACGGGGGAGCGCGGATGTTCTATCGCGAGACCGTACTCGATAACGGTGTCACGGTCCTCACCGAGTCCCTCGACTCGGTGAGGTCTGTGGCGCTCGGCATCTGGTTCTCCGTCGGCAGCCGTGACGAGAGCCCCGCCGAGGCAGGCATGTCCCACTTCATGGAGCACATGATGTTCAAGGGAACGCCGACGCGCTCTGCGGCCGAGATATCCGAGGCCTTCGACCGGCTCGGTGCCGAACTCAACGCATTCACCAGCAAAGAGTACACGTGCTACTACTCACGCGTTGTCGACGAGCACCTTCCGACTGCACTCGAGATACTCTCCGACATGGTCGGAAACGCCCTGCTTGCCGACGACGCATGCCAGCGAGAGCGGGAAGTGGTGATCGAGGAGATCGCCCGCATGGAGGACACCCCCGACGATCGCATCCACGAACTCTTCTCGCGCACGCTTTGGCCGGAGCACCCGATCGGTCTGCCGATTCTCGGTAACCGGGAAACCGTCGGCGGCTTCGACCACGAAGCTGCAGTGGAGTTCCGCACCCGACACTACCTGACCGGCAACTGTGTGGTCGCCGCAGCGGGCAGCGTGGACCATGATGCCCTGGTCGAGCTGGTCAGGACGCATCTTCTCCTGCCGCAGGGACCGAGGAGTGACCGGCCTGCTGCCGAGTCGCCTTCTACCGGTCGACTGACGGTCCTCACCAAAGAGACCGAGCAGACACACATATGCTACGGGGCCTCCTGCCTGAATGCCCGCCACGCCGATCGCTTCACGCTGGCTGTCATCGATACCGTTCTCGGCGGCGGGATGTCCTCGCGGCTCTTCCAGGAGATCCGTGAGAAGAAGGGACTTGCCTACGCGGTGTTCAGCTTCCATGCCCTCTACCAGGATACGGGGCAGTTCACCGTGTACGCCGGAACACGACCCGGCAATGCCGAGCAGGTGGTAGGCCTCATCAAGACGGAGATCGAGCGACTCCTCACCTCGGGCCTGACCGCTGAAGAGCTCTCCCGGGCCAAGGAGTCGATCAAGGGAACGCTCGTTCTCGGCCTCGAGAGTACTCGTAACCGCATGACCCGTCTCGGCAAGAACGCGGTGACCAACGGCGAGCTGCTCTCTGTGGACGAGGTCATGGAGCGTGTCGACGCTGTCGACCTGGCCGCCACAGAGCGCGTCGCTGCGGAGACGCTTGCGGGCGAGCGCGTGCTCGCCCTGATCGGGCCGCACTCAGCAGATGACGTCGCCCATCTCGTCGGTTAGTCGCCGGGAGGGGAGATATCCGATGATTCACGTACTCGTCAGTGGCGCAGCGGGGCGCATGGGACGCGAGGTCGTCCGGGCGCTCACCGCCGCAGACAACATCGACGTCGTCGCTGCGGTCGACCC
>SKKZ01000157.1 GCA_007123455.1 Coriobacteriia bacterium
TCGCCCGCTGCTCGTGGTGGTGAACCGCGACGAGGATCGCGCCGCCGACCCGCTCCCGGACGATCTGGCGTCCCGCATCGACGCACTTGGTGCGGGAGGGCTCGCGCTCTCTGCGAGCGTGGAAGCTGAGATCGCCTCGCTCGACCCGGACGACCAAGCGGCATTCCTCGAGGACTTGGGCCTTACAGAGCCCGCTCTCGCACGGTTCATCCGGACAGCCTACGGGCTCCTCGACCTCATCAGCTTCTTCACGGTGGGCGCAGATGAGGTGCGCGCGTGGACGATCAGGCGCGGGACGAACGCCCGCAAGGCGGCGGGCAAGATCCACTCGGACCTCGAGCGGGGCTTCATCCGCGCAGAAGTGATGCCCTACGAGGTGTTCATCGAGCACGGTAGCGAGCACGCGGTCAAAGAGGCCGGCCTCTCCCAGACGGAGGGCAAGGAGTACGTCGTGCAGGACGGCGACATCATGAACATCCGCTTCAACGTGTAGCGCACGCCTGCGGCGCACTCACCCGTAGGTGGCGCGCGCCGCAGATCGCCGCGTCATCGATGCTCCGACTCAGGCGTCCATCTCGACGATCGAGACGAGGAACCCCTCGCCGTCGCCATCGCGCTCGAGCGCGATGTTGAGCTGGAACTGGGAGTCGGTGAACTCGACTGTATCGCTCAGCCGGATGAAGACCCACAGGTCGCCCTCGTGTTCGGAGATGTTGTTGATCTGTCCGAACACCACGCCGCCATCGCGCAGGTAGTCCGAGGGACGCGCCGCGATCTCGGCAGCGAGTGCGGGGGTCGCGAGCTCCTGCAGCACGGCGATGTCGCCGCCGTACATCGCCCGTACGAAAGCCATCGCGTGCTCCTGGGCGAGCGTGTTATCGGAAGCGTCCAGTGCGGGGTCGGTCTCGACGAGCATCAGCTCTTCGCCGCCCACCTCGGCGAGCCGCACCTCAAGCTCCTCGACCTGGGCAGTGAGCTCGGCGCTGTCGGCTTCGAGCGCCGCGATCTGTCGTGCTACCGGGAGAACCGTCACCTGTCGGGCGAGTGCCGGTACAGCCAACAGCGTGGTCGAGGCGATCGTGAGCGCGGCGAACGCGGCCGCTACGGCGATCCAGCCCCTTGGTGAGCGCGTGGGCGCGAGGGCCGGAAGCGGGGTGCCAGCGTCCGGGATCATGCGCTGCGTAGGCTGGAGTGCCTCGCCAGCGTCGAGCAGTGCGGTGACGAGGGCCCGGGTGTCTTCGTACGCCGCCTGGCAACGCTCGCACTCCGTCAGATGCTCGGCGATCAGACTGTTGTCGTCCGCGGAGAGCTCGTCTCGGATGTAGAGTTCGAGAACGGCGTCTGCTTCTCTGCAGTTCATCGAGGATTCACCTCCATGGTTTCGGCGGCGAGGAGCTCACGGAGCTTGCCGACCGCACGGTTGATTCGGGACTTGACGGTGCCTGCCGGGATTTCCAACACCTCGGCGATCTCGTCGACCTTCAGGTCCGAGAAGTAGCGGAGCGCGACGATGGCGCGGTGGTCGTCATCGAGGCCTTTGACCGCCTCGATGAGCATGAGGCTGGTCTCCGGACCTACTGCCTCGTGTGCCATGAGCCGCTCTGGAACATCCTCGACCACCACCAAGCGCTTGGTCTTGCGGCGTGCCGAGTGGCACTTGTTCACCACGATTCTCGCCATCCACGCCCCGAAGCTGGAGGGGTCCTTGAGCGTCGTGATCTTCGCCCACGCTTCCAGGAATGCGTCCTGGCAAGCGTCCGATGCGTCCCAGCTCGAGCCGAGAATGGAGTACGCGGTGGCGAACAGTCGGCGCTCGTTCCGGCGCACGAGCGCCGCGAACGCGCGCTCGTTGCCCTTCTGGGCCGATTGCACAAGCATCATGTCGTCCACGCATACACCTCCCACTTGGTTCGTCACTGCATTAGACGCATCGGAAGCAGCATAACGTTCCCAGAGATCGGGGATGTCGTGCGAATGGCGGGGAGACGTCAAGGCGCGTCACGCGTCGCGATCCGGCTCGTTTCTCACCCAGATCGCCGAGACGACACCGCCCAGCGCTACGAGCAGTGCTGCCAGGAACATGCCGTTCCTGAAGGCCATGCGCGACGCTTCATCGGTCACGGCCTGAAGCGCCTCGGCCTCTTGCGCCGTGAGGTTCTCGGCATCCGGTGTCACGAACGCCTGCGTGGTGACGGTTTCGAGCGCCGCCCGGGTGTCAGGGGAGATGCCCTCGGCTGCTGTCGAGAGGCTCGCCTGCCAGAGCTGCACGACGACCACTCCCATCACCGCTATCGCAAGGAGGCCGGCGATTCGTGAGACCGCGTTGTTGAACCCGGACGCCGAGCCCGAGTAGCGCTCCTCGGCCGCACCTATGGCGGTAGCCGTGACCGGTGCCACCGTGAAGCCAAGGCCGATCCCGAACACGACGATGCCCGGAATCAACACGGTCCATATCTGTCCGGGTCCTGTCATCGCCGTGATCACGAGGCCCACGGAAGCTCCCAGAGGGCCGAAGCACATCAGCCAGCGCGGACCGTAGCGGTCGTTGAGCCGACCTGCGAACGGCGAGAGGAAGAAGAGTGCCACCGTGACCGGCACGAACAGGAATCCCGCGAGCGTTGCTGATGCCCCCAGCGCGGATTGCGCATAGATCGCGACGTAGAAGAAGGTGCCGTACAGGCCCGCGTACACGAAGAGTGTGACGGCGTTGGCCGCGCTCAGGTTGCGACTCTCGAACATGCCGAGAGGAACGATGGGGTCGCGGCGGTTCCACTCGTACACGATCAGGACGGGCAGCAACGCGACGCCGATGAGCGCGGACCACACGACCTCCGGCGCATCCCACCCGGCGATCGGGCCCTGGATGAGTGCGAAGACGATGCCGCCGAGCGCAGCCGATACCAGTACGACACCGCCGTAATCGATCGAGTGGCTCGCGTCCTCGTCTCGCGATTCGGGAATGCGCACCGCGAGTGCGAGAACCGCGACCGCTATCGCCGGGCTTATCACGAACGCGTACCGCCATGTGAGGTTGTCGATGACCATGCCGCCCGCGATGGGCCCGAGTATCGTTGCGATGCCCGACCATGCAGCCCACGTGCCGATAGCGGCTCCGCGATCGTTTCGCGGGAACGTGGCGTTGATGATCGCCAGTGTAGTGGGCACGAGCAGTGCGCCGGCGATTCCCTGGGCGGTGCGAGCACCGA
>SKKZ01000172.1 GCA_007123455.1 Coriobacteriia bacterium
CCCAAGGAGGCTCTGACGATGGCACCACACGACAACGACGCGGTCGAAGTGCGCGTCAAGATAGGCGGCCCAGCCGGCTTCGGCATCAAAGCCGCAGGCCAGACCCTCGCCAGGCTCTTCAGCCGGGCGGGTTACGAGACGTTCGACCTGACCGAGTATCCGTCACTCATCAAAGGTGGTCACAACAGCTACCACCTGCGCATCTCATCGGAGGAGATCTTCAGTCACGTCGAGCCGGTGGACGTCCTCGTTGCTCTGGACCGCGACACGGTGTCGCTCCATCTCGACGAACTCACCGAGGGAGCGGCGATCATCTTCGACCCGGATGCGTTCGATATCTCCGAGGTCGACGATGTCCCGGACGATGTGTGCACCATCCCCGTCCCGCTGAAAGACATCGTCTACGACGCAGGCGGAATCCCCATCATGCGCAACACCGCGGCCCTCGGTGCGGTCCTGGGGCACATGGGCTTCCCGCTCGAGTACCTCACCGGGTCCATCGAGCAACAGTTCGCTCACAAGGCGCCCGAGATCGCCGAGCAGAACATCGCATGCGCGACGGCAGGCTACGAGCATGCACGGGATCATGAGTGCGCGTTCCCGTACGACGTCGTGCCGCTCGATCGCGACATCGAGCGCATCCTGGTCGACGGGAACGAAGCAGCCGGTGCCGCCGCGTTGGCAGCAGGTCTTGGACTCTACTGTGCCTACCCGATGACCCCCGCATCGAGCCTCCTTCACTTCTTCGCCAGGCACGCCGAGAAGTACGATGTCGTCGTGAAGCACACGGAGGACGAGATCGCGGCGATGAACATGGTGGTCGGTGGCGCATTCGGCGGAACACGGTCGATGTGCGCCACCTCCGGAGGCGGATTCGCCCTCATGGTCGAGGCGTTCGGACTCGCAGGTGTGAGCGAGTCCGCGGTCGTGGTCGGCTTGTTCACCCGACCCGGACCTGCTACCGGTATGCCCACATGGACCGAGCAGAGCGACCTGCGCTATGCGATTCACGCCGCGCAAGGTGAGTTCCCTCGCGTCATCCTCGCTCCTGGAGACCGCGAGGACGCGTTCCACCTGACATGGCAGGCGTTCAATCTTGCCGACGTGCTCCAGACCCCTGTCATCCTGCTCGGCGACTCCTACCTCTCGGACAACCGCCAGTCGATCCCGCCGTTCGACTCATCACGTGTCGAGATAGACCGGGGTGAACTCATCACCGAGGGCGAGGTCGAGGAGTACGCACGCTACCGGGTCACTGAATCCGGGGTCTCGCCGAGAGCCCTGCCGGGCGTACCCGGGGCGGAACAGGTCGTGAACTCCTACGAGCACGATGAGCACGGATACGGCGCGCAAGGCGAGATCGCCGAAGTCCGTGTCGCCCAGAACGAGAAGCGAATGCGCAAGATGGACCTGGCACGCACCATGGTGCCGCCGCCCGCATACTACGGTCCCGAAGAGGCGGACCTTTCCATAGTGCTCTTCGGCTCGACCAAGATGCCCGTGAGGGAGGCGATGAAGTGGCTTGAGCGAGACGGCATCGCGGTGAACATGATGCAGGTCGTCACCGTCTGGCCCTTCCCTGCCGACGAGATCTCGCAGTTCCTCACTTCGGCGAAGCGCACCGCCATCATCGAGGGCAACTACACCGGACAACTTCAGGGTCTGGTCCGGCAGGAGTGCCTCGCCGACGTCGATCACACGCTTCACCGGTACGACGGACGTCCATTCTCACCCGAACAAGTCTACGGGTTCATCAAGGAGGTGCTCGGCTGATGCCTTCGGTCAAGGAGTACACCACGAAGAACAAGCCTACCTGGTGTCCCGGGTGCGGCAACTTCGGTATGTGGGAGGCGCTGAAGCGCGCCTTTTCCGAGCTGGAGATGGAGTTCCACGAGTATTCGATGGTCTGGGGTATCGGGTGTCACGGAAACGGCGCCGACTTCACCAGGACCGCCGGGTTCCACGCATTGCATGGTCGATCCCTCCCGGTGGCCAGCGCACTCTCGCTGACACGCCCCGACCTCAAAGTGGTCGTCGAGATGGGCGACGGTGACGGCTACGGACTCGGCATGGGTCACTTCATCCACTCCGTCAGGCGCAACATCGACCTGACGTGCATTGCCCACAACAACCAGATCTACGGTCTCACGACCGGTCAGGCGTCACCGACGACGGAACATCTGATGCGCACCGTCTCGACGCCGGGCGGCGTGCTCGAAGAACCGGTGAACCCGCTCGGCCTCGCGCTGGCGCAGGGCGCGAGCTTCGTCGCACGCGGTTTCGCGGGCGACATACCGCACCTGACGGAGCTTTACAAAGAGGCTATCCGGCACGAGGGGTTCGCACTTGTCGACGTCTTCCAGCCATGCGTGACCTTCAACAAGCTGAACACGTTCTCCTGGTTCCGTGAGCGCGTCTACAAACTCGAGGATGTGAGCCACGACGTCTCCGACCGCTCGGCGGCGTTCGAGCTCTCGATGACGACATTCCACGAGATGAGCTGCACTCCCGATGAGTGTCGCATACCGATCGGTATCTTCTATCGCGACGACGAGATGTCCACGTACAACGAGGGTGCCACCGGAGCAGGGACACCGGGCCATGTTCGTGCCCGAGAAGTCCGGGATATCTCGGAGCTCGTCAGATCACTCGGCTGAGCGGGGCGCAAAGGACACTGCGCGCGACATTTTCCCGCCCGGGGGATCGCTGTCCCACATCAGGCGGACGAACGTCGCTGCCACGGTGGGGTCGAAGTGTGTGCCTCCTTCGAGCTCGATGTGACGCAGTGCCGCCCGATGATCCATCAGAGCCCGCCATGGTCGGCCGGATGTCATGACCTCGTACGAGTCCGCTATGCCGATGATGCGCGCCTCGAGAGGTATCTCCTCGCCCGAACGCCCGTCGGGATAGCCACCACCGTCCCATCGCTCGTGGTGATGGCGAATCCACGGCAGAATCTCATCGATACCCGCCGACCTGAGAATACGCTCGGCGAAAACAGGGTGCTCTTCGATCCGGTCTCGCTGGGCCTGTGTGAACGGATATGGCGTGGAAAGGACGCTGTCGTCCACCCCAAGCTTGCCGATGTCGTGAAGGAGTGCCGCTGTCTCCAGCAGGGCCACGCGCTTCTCCGACATCCCGAGTTCCCGGGCAAGCGCGACGACGTAGCGAGCGACGATGCGTGAGTGCTCGGG
>SKKZ01000257.1 GCA_007123455.1 Coriobacteriia bacterium
ACCGCGCTCGTGAGTCCGTTGCCGGTGAGCGAGGCCATCGCCTCGTTCGACATGTGGGTGATGCTCGGCTCGTCGGCGCTCCTGGTACCGCTGCTACTCGTGCGGGGACGCGTCGGACGACCCGCAGGCGGAGTGTTCCTCGTCGCATACGTGTTCTACATCGGAGTGCTCTACACGGGCTTCTGAGTGTGCTCCCTACACCGGCACCGTGCTTTCCCCTACAATTACCGCGTACCGTCGCGCCCCTCCACACCCGAGTCGTCGTCGGGCAGCGGCATCCGCCTCTAGAAGACCCGAAAGGAGCGACTGTCATGCAGCCGCAGGGCCTTCACCCCGACGCTCAAGGCAAGGTGCGTGACCTGTACGACCTCGGAGACCGCCTCTTGCTGGTCGCGTCGGACCGCATCAGCGCCTTCGACATCGTTCTGCCCGATCCCATCCCGTACAAGGGCGAAGTGCTGACGAAGCTCTCGCTTTTCTGGTTCGAGATGCTTGGCGACATCGTCGAGAATCACTTCATCTCGGCGGATGTGGCCGATCTGCCGCCGGAGTTCGCGTCCCACGCTGACGAACTACGCGGACGCTTCATGCTGGTGCACAAGGCCGACGTCTTCCCGGTGGAGTGCATCGTCAGGGGCTACCTGGCCGGCAGCGGCTGGAAGGAGTACCTGCGCAGCGCGACGGTGTGCGGCATACCGCTTCCCGGCGGGCTGCGCGAGTCCGACCGCCTCGAGGAGCCGCTTTTCACTCCCTCGACCAAGGCCGAGATCGGAGAGCATGACGAGAACATCTCGTTCGAGCGCATGAGCGAGATCGTCGGACAGGAGACCGCCGAGAGGCTGCGGAGCGTGTCGGTCGAGGTGTACTCGGCCGCTCGTGAGCATGCGGCGAAGCGGGGAATCATCATCGCCGACACGAAGTTCGAATTCGGCCGGGTGCGGGGACGCATGACCCTCATCGACGAGGTGCTCACTCCGGACTCGAGTCGTTTCTGGCCCGTGGACAGGTACGAGCCCGGGCACGGTCAGCCGTCCTTCGACAAGCAGTACGTCCGTGACTGGCTCGAGGACAGCGGGTGGGACAAGGCCACGCCGCCGCCGCGTCTTCCGCGCGAGGTGGCGGAAGCCACCAGTGCGAAGTACATCCAGGCCTACGAGATGATCACCGGCCGCCGTTTCGAACCCGAAGGGAACGCGTAAGCCTATGGGGCGTAGAAGTCCGAGCAACCCCCGCTACCAGAAGGGTGGCGAGGGTGGCAAGACCCGTCGCTCGGCTGCTTCGGCTAAGCCCAAGCGCGGCGCGGGTGACTCCTCGAAGTCCAGCTCCTCCAAGAAGAAGACGCGACCGCGGCTGCTGGCGCCGGTGCCCCAAGACCCGGAGTACCGCCGCTGGCGCAAGATATGGCTCGGCCTGCTTGCCGCCGCGGTCATCTTCTCCGCACTCGCATGGTGGCAGCAGGCGACGACGATCGGCAATCTCACTCTCGCCTTCGCCTACGCATGCATCTTCACGGCGTTCTACGTCGATTTCACGAAGCTGCGGCGAATCCGCAAGAAGGCTATCGAGGCTGACAGAGAAGCGAAGGCTTCCGGTAAGAAAGACAGCGACAAGAAGAAGGACACGTCGGATTCGGACGACGCATAGAGGAGACGCGAGATGGCACGCTACGAGGTGTACGTTACGTACAAGCAGGGCATATTCGACCCGCCCGGGGCAACCGCCGAGCGTGCGCTTGCAAACCTCGGCTACGAGGGAGTGCGCAGCGTCAAGATCGGCAAGTACATCCAGATCGAGGCGGACGCCGGGCTCGAGACCGTCCGCGAGATGTGCGAGCGCCTGCTCGCCAACCCGGTGATCGAGGACTACCGGATCGTGACCGAGGGGGAGGCGTAGCCGATGCGCTTCGGCGTGGTGCTCTTCCCCGGTTCGAACTGCGAGCAGGACGTCGTCCACGCCGCTCAGACACTCGGCTTGACGGCCGAGTACGTCTGGCACGGCGATACCGACCTATCCGGCTTCGACGCGGTCGTGCTGCCCGGCGGATTCTCCTACGGCGACTACATCCGATGCGGCGCGGTCGCCCGCTTCAGCCCGGTGATGGCCGAGGTCGTGCGCTTCGCCGAGCGCGGAGGACCGGTTCTGGGGATCTGTAACGGCTTTCAGATACTCACCGAGGCTCACCTGCTGCCCGGTGCACTGCTGCGCAACACCGGTCTGAAGTTCATCTGCCACCCCCAGCCGCTTCGTGTCGAGCGCTCGGTGTGCCACTGGCTCGACCTGCCCGAGGGCACCGTCGTCGACATCCCCGTCAACCACAACGAGGGTAACTACTACTGCGACGATGAGACGCTCGAACGCCTGAACGCGAACGGCCAGGTCGTGCTCCGCTATTGCGAGCCCGATGGCACGCGCGCACCCGGAGGCTCTGCGCCCAACGGTGCGCTCGACGATATCGCCGGCGTCTGCAACGAGCGCGGCAACGTCTTCGGTCTCATGCCCCACCCCGAGCGCGCGGTCGATCCGCTCGTCGGTACCACCGACGGCCGGCCGTTCTTCACCGCTATCGCGAAGCGTCTTGCAGAGGTGGCCGGCTAGGTGCACGGCGAAGCGGCACTCACGCCGCTGGCGCTCGTCGTCGGCTACCTGGTGCGCTACGCCGTGCCGGTCGCGTGTGCTGCCATGGTGATCGATGCCGCACGCCGCCCCGCCGCCTCACTCGGACGGACCGCGCGCATCGTGTGGATCGCCCTGCCGCTCCTCCTGCTCGTAGCGCTCGTGATCGGCTTCATCGCCCCCGGCATGCTCGTCCTGCAGCTGGTAGCGGTCGTATCGCTGCCGCTCATAATCGTGATCGGGACGTCGTACCTGCTTGCGGTCGTGTTTTCCGGGCGCCCGCAACCGTGATCGCTTCGCTACAATGCACGTGACCGTCCGCCGCCCCTGAAGAGGAGCCGCTTCCATGCGTGACGACCTTCCCGCCGATCTCGCTCCGCGCCTCGCTGCCGAGCTCGGCCTCAAGCCCTCCGAGTACGAGCACGTCGTCGAGATCCTCGGCCGCACGCCGACGGTGACCGAGCTCTACATGTACTCGCTGATGTGGTCGGAGCACTGCTCCTACAAGCACTCGCGCAAGGCGCTGCGGATGTTCCCGACCGAGGGGCCGGCGGTGCTGCAGGGCCCCGGCGAGA
>SKKZ01000083.1 GCA_007123455.1 Coriobacteriia bacterium
CGGTCCCTCTCCTCGACGTACTCGTCACCACGCCGCGTATGCGCCCCGAGACGCAGATTCTCCTCTACCGTCATGGGACCGAAGAGCATGCGACCCTCCGGGACGAGCGCGAGACCGGCGCGTACTCCACGCTGCGGGGGCAGACGGGTGATGTCCGTGCCGAAGAATCTCACGGTGCCCTGACTCGGCGGCACCAGTCCCACGACCGCTTTGAGCAGCGTCGACTTGCCGGCCCCGTTCGCCCCGATCAGCGTGATGACTTCGCCTTCCGCGACTACCAGGTCGACTCCGCGCAACACGTCCACGCGCCCGTAGCCTGCGTGCAAGCCCTCGATCGAGAGAGCGAGGCGTGACGACTCAGAGCTCATCGACGTCCTCCTCACCGAGATACGCCGCTATGACCGACGGGTCCTTCTGGATGAGTCGCGGGGGGCCCTCGGCGATCTTGCGTCCCTGATCGAGCACGACGATCTCATCGGAGACTTCCATCACAAGCCCCATGTCGTGCTCGACGATAACGATCGTCGCGCCTTCGTCCCGGATGCGATAGAGAGCCTCACCGAGCGCAGTCGTCTCGGCGGTGTTCAGCCCGGCGGCGGGCTCGTCCAGCAGGAGCATGCGCGGACGCGAGGCAAGCGCACGAGCGATCTCGAGCAGTCGGCGCAGCCCGTGGGGCATATCGGCAGCGGGCACGTCCTCCCACTCGTCGAGACCTACAAGCCTGATCAATCGTCCGGCCTCTTTCGCGACCTCGCGCTCCTCGCGCACCGTCCACGGAAGCCGCAGCGCAGTCGCTAAGAACCCGGCTTTGGTCACCGCATGAGCGCCGGCCATTACATTCTCGCGAGCCGTCATCTCGTCGAACAGCTGCGTGTTCTGAAAAGTGCGTGCGATGCCGGAGGAGACGATCCGGTGCGGTCGGCTACCGGTCAGATCGACACCATCAAAGGTGACGGTGCCGCCATCAGGGCGGTCGAACGCGGTCACAACGTTGAACAGAGTCGTCTTGCCCGCTCCGTTCGGTCCGATGATCGCCTTGATCTGTCCCTCATGGACATCGAACGACACATCGTCAACCGCGACGAGCCCCCCGAACCGGCGTGTCACATCGCGCACCTGCAGCAGGCTCATCGCTCGGCACTCCGTCCCGTGCCGATACGTCTAAGCAGGCCCCCGATACCGCCGGGCATGAAGATCATCACGGCGATGATGGTCAGCCCGTAGATGTCCTCCTGCCACTCCTGGATGGTCTCGAGTGCCGAACGCGACAGGCCGGGAATCACTGCGTCGCTGAAGGGAATGAGCGTGAGCAGGACAGCGGCGATCACGGGACCGAGAAGCGAGCTCGTGCCACCGAGTACCGCCATCGCAACGAGAAGCACCGACACGTGCAGCGAGAACGTCGACGGAGAGATGAAGCCCACCACATGCGCGTAGAGGGCCCCGGCCAGACCCGCGAACGAAGCGGAAATGACGAATACTCTGACCTTGATGCCGGTGATATCGATGCCGCAAGCGGTGGCGCCGAGCTCCGAGCCGTGAAGCGCACGCATGGCCCGGCCGGCACGCGAGCGCACCAGGTTGGCCGCGAGCAGGAGCGTGATGCCGGCAACTGCCCAGACGAGCCAGTACGAGGCGCTCGCCGAGTCGAAGGCGAGCGGACCGAGGGACGGGTACGGGATACCGGACAACCCGTCCGGACCCCCGGTCACCGTGCGTGCCTCTGTGAACACCACGCGCATGATCTCACCGAACGCCAGTGTAGCCATCGCGAGGTAATGGCCTTTGAGACGCAGTGAAGGCAGTGCAAGAAGCAGACCTCCCGTCGCCGTGAGTACGATGGCGACGATCACCCCGCCGATCCAGGGCCATCCGAGCTGCGTGACGACGAACGCCGACGCGTACGCGCCGACACCGAAGAAAGCCGCGTGCCCGAGGGAAACCTGTCCGGCGTATCCGAAGAGCAGGGCCATCCCGGTGATGATGATGACGTTGACTCCGGCAAACGTGAACACGCGGAGTATGTACCGCTCACTCGTGAAGAACGGGAGTCCGGCAACGGCTGCGACCACGGTCAGACCGAGTACGGCCGCCACCACGAGTCTCATGTCGATCCGCTCACGCATGCCCGGTCACACCTTTTCCCGGCCGGAGCGCCCGAACAGACCCTGAGGCCTCCAGAACAGCACGGAGAGCAGCACGATCAGTGCAATCGCATCCTTGTACGTGGATGAGATGAAGGCGATCGACATGCTCTCGAGCATGCCGAGAACGAGCCCGCCCGCCACAGCCGCGATGGGGTTTCCCAGCCCTCCAAGAATGGCGGCAGCGAAACCCTTGATCCCGACTGAAGGTCCGACGTTGAACGCGGTTTGCGTGAGTGGCGTGACGGCGAGTCCCGCGAGCGCACCCAGCGCCGCTGCCAACAGAAAACTCACTGTCACGACACGCCGCGTATCGATGCCCACGAGCCGTGCAGCGTTGCGATCGACCGCGCACGCGCGCATCGCCCGCCCGAGGCTGGTCCGGTTGTAGAGATACCAGAGCGAGGCCACCGCAAGGGCCGTTAGACCGAGAATCCAGATGGACTGGATCTCCAGAGCGGCACCGAGGATCGAAACCGTGCCCGTCCCGCTGAATGAAGGCAGCGCTCGCTCTAGCGGACCGAACAGATGGCGCGCTGAAGAAGACAGCACCATCGAACCGCCGACCGTGATGATGATGAGAGCAAGCGGGTTTCCGTCTTTTCGCGGTCTTATGGCGAGCAGCTCGAACACAGCGCCGACGACGGCCGTCGTCATGACGCCGACGACGGCAGCCAGTGGCAGCGGAAGCCCGAGGTCCGCATACGCCCACACCGACAGCATGCCGCCGAGCATATAGAACTCACCCTGCGCGAAGTTGATAACTCCGGTGGACGCGTACACGATGGTGAAGCCCAGCGCGACGAGCGCGTAGATGGCGCCGTTCTTCAACCCCGCGAGGGCGAATTGCAGCAGCTCGACGCCGCCCACGTTGCTAACGGACCCCCTCTGCAGGAGCCCATTCGCCGTTCTCTATCACGTACATGGTCAGGTCACTCTCGGACATGCCGTTGTGATCGGTCGGCGAGAAGGTGAAAGTGCCTCCCACCGCAACGAGGCCGGATGTCGCCTCGA
>SKKZ01000205.1 GCA_007123455.1 Coriobacteriia bacterium
ACGTCGATATCATCGGTCATCCCACGGGGCGCGTCATCGGCAGGCGCGATCCCATAGCGCTCGATATGGAGGCGGTACTCGCCCATGCTGCTCAGACGGGAACGATCATGGAACTGAACGCCTACCCGGACCGTTTCGACCTGAAAGACACACACCTCAGGCTTGCGATGCGGCATGGTGTGCGGATCGCTATCGGGACCGATGCCCACCGTGCCGCACACATGCGGTACATGCGATACGGCGTGGCGATGGCGCGACGCGGGTGGGTCACGCCGGACCGGTGTCTGAATGCTCAGCCGCTGGAGACGGTCCGCTCGTGGCTGAAGCGCAACGCTAGCTGAGCAGGGTGGCTCCGACTACGTGATAGCCGAGAAGAGCGAGGTGGAGCACGGCAGTCACCAGTGCAAGCACGATCGCGCTCCGGTACCGGCGCAGCCACCACAGGCCCGCTATCACAGCTGTCAGGCTCACGAGCTTCAGCATCAGCGCCTGGACCGGTCCGGCATCGAACGCTGCACGCATGAACGGGTTGGCCTCGTAGGCGCCCAATGCAACGAGAGCATGCCACGTGAACGCCCAGTCCAGGACACCGAGCACGAGGATGACTGCGAGTACCAGCGCGAACCGGCGATCGTCATGGCGGAGAACGGCGGAGACGGGATATGAGCGGCGCCGGTCGAACCCGGCCCGCTGTTCAGGCCAAGGGAGAGACACGCTCCCTTTGCGTCGGTCTTCGCAGCGCCTGTCGCCCATCGCTTTCCTCCGGACGGCGGTAGAGATCTCCTACCAGTGTGCCAGCCAGCCTCGACCTGCGCTACCATCCGACGCATGGAAAAGAACCTGCCAGAAGACGCCAGGCTTATCCCACCCGAGTTCTTCGACCGCGATCCACGCCTCGTCGCTCCCGAACTCATAGGATGCGTGTTGCTTTCCGACAAGGGCGGCGTGGTGACGGGCGGGCGAATCGTGGAGACCGAAGCGTATCTCGGGGCCGACGATGCCGGTAGCCATGCGGCGACACGCGGCGTTACCCGGCGTAATGCAGTCATGTACGGGCCGTCCGGACGTGCGTACGTGTACTTCACGTACGGCAACCATCACCTGCTCAATTTCGTGTGTGGGCCCGAAGGTACCGCCGGTGCTGTTCTCGTGCGTGCGCTCGAGCCGCTGTGGGGACTTGCTGCCATGAAAGAACGCCGCGGTGGAAGGCTTCCCGGTGAGCTCACCAACGGCCCGGGCAAACTCACCGCTGCGCTCGGTATCGATCTTTCCGACAACGCGTGCCCTATCAACGAGAAGGGGATATTCGTCTACGATGTACCTCGTGCAGACGCCGAGCGGGTGGTCGCGTCCGGTCGCATCGGGCTGTCCGAAGGTCATGAGCACGAGTACCGGTACTACCTGGAAGGTAATCCGTTCGTATCTCGCGGGCCCACCGGCCCGGTTCGCAGATCGAAGCATGCGAGAGACAGGAGTGAGTCGTGAGCGTGAAGCTGAAGGACATCTATCGCATCGCAGTCGAGAAGGGCATCGCCGAGGATGCGCGCGACCGCAGTGAGATCGACCGAGTGCTGGCAAATGCCAGGAAGGCATATGACAAGCTCGACGAGGACGAGCGGGAGTTCTTCGATGCCGAGAAGTTCACCAACCCGTATTCGGACACCCGGATCTCGGTCGGGGACCCGGAATCGGAGGTGCGCGGTCTGCTTGTCGGCATCGACATGGAAGTCGGCGAGGTTCTCCTTGCTGACCGCTTGCGCGAGAAGGGCGAGCCTATCGATCTCATCTTCGCTCACCACCCGGAGGGCCTCGGGTTCGCGGGCGTACACGAGGTGATGTACATGCAAGCCGATCTCTGGGCCGCTCAGGGTGTGGGCATCGGTGCGGCAGATGCTCTTATCGAGCCGCGGGCGCAGGAGATCCGCCGCAAGGTGATGCCGGCCAACCACTACCGCGCCGTGGATGCTGCGGAACTGCTGGGACTTTTGATGCTGTCATGCCACACGCCCGCGGACAACAGCGTGAACTCGTTCGTCCAGCGCTTCCTGGACGAAGAGGCTCCCGGCACTCTGACAGAGGTCGTCAAGGCACTTCGGACTGTTCCCGAGTACGCCGACGCGGCGCGCAAGGGTTACGGGCCTGCGCTGATATCGGGCAACGGGTCCGCGCGACCCGGCCGGATCGTCGTCGACATGACCGGTGGCACAGAGGGTCCGACCTCGGCACTCGAGCGGCTCTCTGCTGCGGGAGTGGGTACGCTGGTGGGGATGCACTATTCCGAGGAACATCGCACGAAGGCCGAGGAACTCAAAGTCAACCTCGTCATCGCGGGCCACGTGTCTTCGGATACGCTCGGCATGAATCTCGTGCTCGATGAGGTCGAGCGTGCAGGCGACGTCGTGGTTCGCTGCACTTCAGGGATGGTGCGCGTCAAGCGTACGTAGTGAGTGCATTCGGGACCGGAGTAACCGGTTGAGATACGTTCATTAGTTGTTGGGTGGTTCGGCCGTGCCGGTCGTATCGTCTCTCGGCGGCGGCAGCGGTTCGGGCTCAGGCTCAGGCTCGGGAGCAGGCTCGGGCCCTTTCGAGACTTGTACCGTTACAACGGAGTTGAGCCGCGCATTCGAACCGCCTGCAGGGTTCTGGGAAATGATCGTTCCGGGAGCCACGGTGTCGTGGAACACCTCTGCCGCCGCAAGCCCGAGCTGAGCAGCCTCGACTGCGTTGCGCGCCTCCGGAATGGTCATCCCCACGAGGTTCGGCACGGCTACCTGCACGGGGGTCTGCACGACGGTGTAATCGGGCTTTGCGAACTGCTCGAAGTCGAGTGCGGGTCGGCCTTCGAGTGCTGCACGCATGTAGGTGGCCCAGATGGGAGCTGCCACAGTGCCACCGAACCCTCTGCGTCCGCGCACGTTCAGCATGGGCTTCTCTTCCTGGTAGAAGCCGACCCATACCGCGGTCACCAGGTCCGGCGTGTATCCGACGAACCATGCGTCGCGATAGTTCTGGCTGGTGCCGGTCTTGCCGGCTGCAGGACGTCCGATGTTTGCCTGTCGCGCAGTCCCTCCGGTGATCACGCCGCGCAGCATGGTGTTCATCTCACCGGCGATTTCCGGCTCCAGTGCGCGTACGCCCTCCGGCTCAGCCTCG
>SKKZ01000213.1 GCA_007123455.1 Coriobacteriia bacterium
AGCTTCTCCTCGGTGTTCATGGACGCGCCGGGCGACTGCTCGCCGTCGCGCAGCGTGGTGTCGAAGATGTGGACCTTGTCGAAGATCGGGCTGGTGTGACCCTCTGAAGCGTTCACGGGTGCTCCCCTCGCTGGAACGGGCGGACGGACGATAGAGCCGGCATGCGCCTGTGCGTCAGGCGGCGGCCGGCTGCATAAGTCGCCCGTCGAGAGCGAGGGTCAGAATGTGGACGCGCGTGTTCATGCAGGAAGTATAGCGCAGGACGCGGGACCTACGGAGTCAGCCGCCGGAATGGTCCTCCCCGCGAGCCTTCTACCACGCGACAGAAGGAATCGGCTCTCCCCGGTCGAGGGCTTCGAGGGCGTTGACGACGAGCGCCCTGTTCACTGCGGTCGTCTCGGCCGCGCGCAGGAGTTCGCCGGCGCGCTCGGTCTCTCCCTCGGCCACGTAGATGCGCGCCAGCTGCACGGCTGCCTCCGCCATCCTGGGCTCGAGGGTCACGAGGTGCTCCAGCTCGGCTCGAGCGTCAGCCGTACGGCCGGCCGCCTCGAGCGCGATCGCATACTGGAGGCGGAGGTTAGGTGCGTACAAGAAGCGCTCGAGCCCTTCCTCGGCAGTCCGGATCGCACCGTCGTGATACGCAGCGTCGAGATAACGGCCTCCGACGTTGTACATGACGGCAAGCACGTTGTAGTTGTTCTGCTCCCAGGGAGAGAACTCGCGTGCCGCTTCCAACTCCCCGAGTGCTGCCTCGTATGCCGCGCGCAGCTGATCTCTGGAGGGATCATCGAGCGAAGCGGCCATCGGCAGGCTGCCCATGACCCGGTCCGCGTACGCCACGGCTCTCGTCGTCCGATACACACTGTAATAGGGCGTGAGCTGCACGGCGGAGTCGGCTGCCTCGATCCGTGCCTGTTGATCGGGCATGGTGCGACCGGCAAGGTAGCGCGCATCCGCATAGAGCGGGATGGTGCTGGCCAGCACCACGGCTACGCACACACCCGCCACCGCAGTAGCAACGGCTCGGGCTCCAGCCATCGATTGCAGCGGGCGCGTCACGGCCGACGGCGACAGCAACAGCCCCATCGCTATCCACAACAGGAACGTAGTCTGGGGCATGGATATGCTTGCGAACAGGTTGACGATGTACCCCGCAGAGGCTGCCCAGAAGGCTGCGAGCAAAATGTGGGTGCTGTGCATCGATCCACGAGGTACCGCCAGGGTCTTGCGGGCCGATACCCATGCCGCGATCCCGACGATAGCGAAGAACAACACGAGCCCGACGACACCCGTCGTGGACGCGAGCTGGAAGGGGTAGCTGTGAGCGCGGTCGGGTATCGCAAGGTAGTCTCCGGCTCTCGCGTACTCCGGTGCCAGGTAGCTGGTCGAGAAGAACCTGAAGGTGTCGAGCCCGAAGCCCGTGAGCGGACGGTCAAGCGTGGCGGTGTACGCGGCCTGCCACAGGCCGATGCGAGAGAACCCGCTACCCGAGTCGAACTGGAAGAGATCGCCGAGGCGCGCGAACACGTTGGTGACCCTGTCGGTCGCGGCGAGGCTCCGCCACGCGACGAGGGCGAACGCCGCTACTGTCACACCCGCGATAGGCAGATCCACCCGGCGCTCGATTCCCACGCGCTGCACGACGGCGTATGCGGCGAACAGCACGCCGGCGACCACCGCGCCGATCCACGCGCTTCTCGTGAACGTGGCCATCAGGGCCACCAGACCGAGCAACGTCCCTGCCCAGTACACCGCACGCCAGACAGGAAGACGCTCGATGAGCGCAAGCGCTGCAGAGACCGGCAGGACGAATACCAGGTAGCCACCGAGGATCAGCGGGTTGCCAAGGGTCGAATACGCACGCCCCACGAGAAAGGCGGGCGTGTCACGGACCCAATCCACACCGAGGTATTGGAGCACGCCGTACGCCGAGACGATGACGCCCGACCAGAAGACGGCCTTGCCGATCTGAAGCATCCGGGAGCTCTTATCGGCCAACTGTACCGTGAGGAAGAACAACAACCCGTAGACGACGAACGTCAGAAGCCCGCCACCGCGTGTATGCTGGCCGAAGAGCGAGGTCAGCGGCTGTATCGAGAAGATGGTGGTCACGCCGAGCCAGGCGATGAACGCAAGAACCCACGGGTCGAGTACCGTTCGCCGCAACGGCCGCCCGTCGACGAGTACGGACCATGTCCATGCGGCGAGCGCCACGAGCGTCGACACGCGCAGCACGAAGAGTTTGGGCTCCGTGTAAATGCTCGCGGTGAGGGGCCGCTCGATCCCGAGCCACCCGAAGTCCGACATCGCCCACGGCGTCACGAAGACGGCGAAGAGGATCGCTCCCCACGCGATCGACTCCGCACTGACTGCCGGTGCGTTGGCCTTACCCATCTACGACTCGACGCTCCAGGCGGTGTCGAAGATGGAGCTGAAGTGACTCTCGGAGGGGTTCATGCGGGAAGTATAGCGCAGGATGCGGAGCCCACGCGCGGGGCTCACTCCTCGCGGGCGGTCATCACATGGCTGACGTACGGGACCACGACTTCGAGGTGTTCTTCGGAGATCTCGAATAGTCCGATGGTGTACCCGTCGGGGTCCAGGAACTCGACCGTGTACTCCCCAGGCCGCACGTCGACGATGGTACCGCGAGCACCCTCCACGATTCCGCACGGTAGATCCGCCGTGACTTCGACAACATCCAGGTCGGCAGGCTTGCGCTTCATGCCCTCACCTTCTTGAGATAGCAAGAGACCAGACGTGGCCTCCCGGACGACCCGTCGACACTCCAAGCGGAGATGAACCTTAGTGGACCGAGGCGCCCGGTCACCACCCACTCTACCATCCACCGCTCCGTACCATCCCGGAACGTGCCACGGCGTAGCGCTGCGTGTTCCGAGACTCCCTCGCGCAGCATGCGTTCGAGCTGCGCCATTTCCTCGAGACCGATTCCGAGCGCAGAACGGAACACCCGCGCCTTGTCCCGGCCTTTCTCGTGCAACGGGTCGAGGCAGTAGCGAAGCTTGTCTTCAGGGATGATAGGCTCTGTGTGTCCCGGCAGCTTGCTCATGCGCCCAGACTAGCAAGCCGTGCTGACCGGTTTCGTACCGACTTCTGACCGCACTCCACGGCC